>JAADDX010000030.1 GCA_013153685.1 Campylobacterota bacterium
ATTTGGTTCTCTTCCTAAAATCTCTAAAATATGTTTATAATCCTCTTTGCTTAATTTGTGTTTTGCTAAAACTTCATCTAAATTTTCCATATTTTGTCCTTAATTGTTAATTTTATTTGTAAAATTTTATCGAAAATTGATATAATTTCCAAAAAAATTTTAAGGAATAGTATGAAAAAATTGTTTTTTTTGTTGTTGGTGACTTATTTGTGGGGGGATTATACAATATTAGATAGGTATCGAATGGGCTATGAATACATCAAGCAGATGGATATGTCCTTGTATTCTGATACATATATCAATCATCTCTTACAAAACAAAGACGTAACTTTTGGGTATTTTGACAATCCAACAAACATTATCGTATGTTATAAAAAAGATAGAATTGTTGATGTATACAATTTAAATAGCAAACTCACTCTTAAGCATCAATTTAAAAATATCTTAATTGGTAAAAATGCCGGAGATAAATGGCAAGAGGGTGATGGAAAGACTCCTATTGGGGTATATATCCTCAAACACAAATTAAACGACAACGAAATAGACGATTTTTATGGACCATTGGCATATCCTACAAATTATCCTAATTTATACGACTCTTATCTTGGCAAAAGTGGGCATGGGATATGGATACACGGATTTCCCAAAAGTAACCCAAATCGTAAGTTTGATACCAAAGGTTGTATCGCCCTACCAAACAACGAATTAATCAAATTTTCCAAATTAATCAACTATAAAAATGCTATCTTAATCATCAACACCCAAAAACTACCACAAACCAACAAACAACAAATCGGCACTATTTTAAAAGAGCTGTTTAAATGGAGATTTGCATGGAAATACAATCAACTAGATAAATATTTATCGTTTTACGACAAAGATAATTTCAAAAAAGAAAATAGATACAACTTTGATGAGTTTGCCAAGATGAAAAAACGCATTTTTATGGCACAAAAGAACAAGGAAATTAAATTTAGAAATATAAAAATCATCCCTTATCCGCATACGCAAGATAATATTTTTAAAGTATCTTTTGATGAAATATTCAAAGCCAACAATTACAATTTCAAGGGGAATAAAACGCTATATTTGAGATTGTTAAATGATAAAATTTCCATATTCTTAGAAAACTAACCATTAATCGCATTCATTCTATCTTCTCTACTTTCGATAGAAGTGATTTGGATACCAAAGTTCCCATCTACAATTACCACCTCACCCTCAGCAATTTTTTTATCACCAATTAATACCTCCAAAGGTTCATTCGCTAGCTGATTGAGCTCTACAATACTTCCAATATCCATACTTAAAACATCTTTTAAGAGCATAATCTTACTTCCGATTCTCACTCTTACATTTAACTTAACATCTAAAAGAAGTTTTAAGTTTTTTAATTCTTCACTATCAAAATCCGTCAGTGCCGATGAGCCTGCTGCTCCTTCTGAACCTGCTGCCTCTTGGGCTTCCTCTTTTGGTGAGAATACATCATATACGTTTTTATCAAACAACAACGTCCATGTGTAATGTTTGGAATTAATCTCAAAATCCAAATCCACTCTATAAGCAAAATCCTGCCACGCACTATCCGCTTCTGTAGTAAATTCCGCAGATGATACCAAAAAGCTTAATTTGGGCAAATCGTTATTGGAAGTTAGTGTCGTTGATACACTACCCATAATATTGGATACAATTTCCTTAATAGCATCCAAATCTTCTTCTGTCATCTCATCTTTTTCTTCACCCTCACCAGCTAGCATCATATCACCAAGGGCAGTAGCACATTGAGGAGGCACCAAAAATTTGATCGTTCCGCTACCATCTCCACTTACATCAACACTCATTTGAGCAACCGGCACATCAATATCACCGATACTATCCTTTTCTTCGGAAATACTCACAGACGGTGCAACACCGATTAAGCCCTCTATGGTTGATGAAATATCATTTAGCAGTAACTTTAAAAACTCACTCAACATTAGCTATCTCCCCTTCTTCTTTGCTTTCAATTTGATAAATTTTGCTTTTTCTTGCATGTTCGATTTTTTCAAGAACTTCTTTAACTTCATCATGTTCAGTTCTTAATACCTCAACAACTCGAACACTTTTTCTATATCTACGCACTCCAATTTCCGCAATAAATTTCTCTTTATTATCGATTGATAAGATCACAGTGTCGTTTGCTTTTCTATCAAGTCTGATAATATCCCCTACTTCCAAATCCAAAATATCTTGCATACTAATATTTGCATGCCCCAAAATCGCATCTACTTGCACTTTTGCTCCTCCAAGTAGTGCTTTTAATTCTTTATTTCTACTTTTTCTACTACTTGTTTCTGTAAGCATCAAGTCTCTATTTGCAAGCTTTGGTAGAATAGATTCTATGGTAATTACTGGGTAACACAAGTTAATCATCCCACTCGTATGTCCAATAATCAACTCCATCACCACCATTACCACAATCTCATTTTGAGCAACGATTTGCACAACGTTTGATGATGATTCTTTAGCTTCTACTACCGGATAGATTTCAATAACCGGTGCCCAAGCTTCCTTGAGATTAGAAGAGATAACTTTTAAGATAGAGTCTAGTAAATTTAATTCTATATCACTAAAATCCCTATTCCCATCATACGGCTCACCTGGTCCTCCTAGTAATCTCTCTATCATTGGAAATACGATAGAAGGGTTAATTTCAATTACTGACTTACCATCAAGAGGTTTGAGGGAGAATACGTTAAATGACGTAGGAGACGGTAAAGACATCAAAAACTCCCCATAAGTCATCTGGTCTACTGAGTGTAATTGAATCTCAACGATACTTCTCATAAGTGAGGAAATTTGAGATGCTAAATTACGAGCCATTTTATCATGAATACTTCTAAAAGCCCTTAATTGTTCTTTACTTACCCTATTTGGTCTTTTGAAGTCATAGAGGGTAATTTGTCTTTGGTCTAATAAATCGGCACTCTTCTCGACCTCATCCGGCGAGACATTCTCCTCATCAACGACTTCTAATAGGGCGTCAATTTCCTCTTGTGATAGAATATCAGCCATTTAAACTCTTCCTTATTTTTCTAATTACATCTTTATGAATCTGTGAGATTCTACTCTCTGTAATACCCAATACTTCCGAAATTTCCTTTAATGACAATTCCTCAAAGTAATACAACTGAATTACCAATTGCTCTCTTTTAGAAAATTTCGATAATTCCTTTTTGATAATCTCAATTAACTCTTCTTGTTCTACTTTCTTATCGATATCTTCAAACACTTGCAACTGCTCTTCAATTGGCATTACAGTATACACTTCACCAGCTAATCTTGCCTTTTTGATTTTCTCTATTGGCAAATTTAATTTTTGTGATAAATACTCATCATCCGGTTCTTTGTTGTGTTTATTGTAGTATGCTTCTATCTCTTTATCTACATCTTTGATAATTTTTCTATTTCCTCTACTTACCACATCAATTTGTCGTAAATAATCTAGCATGCTACCTTGGATTCTTTTTTTGACATATCCCCAAAAGTTATCGTTTTTTTTGGGATCATATCTTCTGGATACTTTTATGAGCTCTTCTGTCGCTACCGCTACTAACTCTTCTGCATCAACACTAGATGGTAATCTAGCTTTTAGCTTATATGCCATACTTTTAACAGCTGGTAAATGCTCCACTGCTAATGCGTCTTGATACGCTCTTATTGATTCTTCATAAGGATTCATTCTTTATCCTTCTTCTTATAAACGTCTAATTCCTCTTCTTCTAATTTCTTGATAAAATAATACGCATCCAAAATCATATCTTCTTTCTTGTCAAGTTCGTTGATTTGATAATCTATAGTCTTTTCTAGATACTCTTTATCCAATTCAAAGATATTTTTAATAGACAAAAATTTGATAAAAAATCCCGTGCTTGCTATTGCAATCATATAAAACAATACAAATATACCAATTGTTGTGGCTAAGAATTCCAACGGTTCTAAATCATGTAAAATAGCAAAAACCAACCCCACAAAAAATCCGCTGACAGATAAAAAATAAATGAAATTATCCGTTCTAAACATGAATGCAACTCCCTACTTTACAGACGCAGAATTTTTCTAAAAAATCTACTAAGTCCTTTTTCTTCCTCTGCAAGCACTTTTCGTTCCAAAATATGTGCGATTTTCTTTGCAATTGCAAAAACTTGCTCGCTCGCCTCTGAAACCGGATTTTCTCTAATGAATAAATTTCTTTTAATAGATGCTTTTTGAATAATATTGTCTTTTTTAAGATACCCTATCATCTGTAATTTGATATCTTTTTGTATATTGGATTTGGCTACCATGGAAATCTTTTGATAGATGCCGTTGGCTTCTTTTTGGTTATCTACTTGATTGAGCAATAAAAACATCCTATCTCTTTGTTCGCTTAATACTTTTATCATAGCATAAGCATCCGTAATTGCTGCTGGTTCCGGAGCTGTGATGATAAGCACCTCATCTACCGCATTTAAAAATGTCTGCACTTCCTTTCCGATACCAGCACCAGTATCTATCACCAAAAAATCTATATCTTTTAGTGCATCCAAACCATCTAAAAATCTATTAAACAAAAAATCATCGCTATATTTAATAATCTCATCTCCACTATCACCTGGAATCAAATAAAACCCATCTTCAATCTCAACAATAATATCTTTAAAATCCACTTCACCTTTTAAAACATGCAAAATATTCTTCTTGGCATTCACTTTTAATAAGACATCCAAATTCGCAAGACCTATATCGGCATCAAATAACGCTACCCTAAAACCAAGCTTGTGTAATGCATATCCTAAATTAGCGGAAATAGTCGACTTACCAACACCACCCTTTCCACTAGTAATTGCGATAAACTTGGTAGTCCTATCATTGGTGGTAGTTTTGTTTTCTTTTTCTATTAGATTTTTTAATTTATCCGCTTGCGTTATCATTTGATGTCCTTTAACATAGTATCGATTAAATACTCCTGACTTGCTACCATCAAATCATCCGGCACTTCTTGACCTATTGAGAAATAATTCAATGGTTTTTTTACATCATATATTAAGGAAAAAACATTCCCAATCTTGGTTGTCTCATCAAGTTTTGTAATAACAAGCGTATCTATATTTAAAATCGAAAATTTTTCGTATATATCTTTTAGGTCTTCATACTTAGTCGTAGCAGACATTACCAAGTTTACATCGATAGTAGCAAATGTATCAATACTTAAAAAAGAATTGATTTTATCCACCTTTTCTTTGTCGTGTTGTGAACTTCCCACTGTATCAATTAAAATAATGTCATTGTGTCTGAGGCGATTTAGAGCTTCAACAAAGTCACTTGGATCCACCACAGTCTCAATAGATAGCTTCATCATCTGTGCATATCGCATCAACTGCTCAACCGCACCTATTCTATAAGTATCAAGAGTCATAATACCCACTTTGTATTTTCTTTGCATTTGATATGCGTATCTTGCGGCTAATTTTGCTATAGTTGTAGTTTTACCTACACCGGTAGGACCCACAAACATCATAATCTTTTTAGTCGAACTTGGTAATTCTTTTTCATGTCTAATAGGAATAAGCCTACGCAAGAGGGTATTGAAATATCTTCTGATAGTAACTGGGCTTTTTCTCATTTTAATAGGCATATGTTTGAGTGTCAACATCATAATCTCATCTAAATGTGCCTTTGACATACCGCTATTTTTGGAAATCGCATAAATCTCACTAAACTCCGGTGGAATGACTAATTTATCTCTATCGCAATTATTCATATCCCATATACTGTGTTGCAATAATTTTACTGTATTAGCAACTTCTTGAATCTCTTTTTGCAATTCTTTAATATCAACAATACTACTATTAAATCCACTACTTGTGCTGGTAGTAGACGAGGATGATGTGCTTTTTTGATAAGTATCAAAAGAATTATTAGAGATAGAATTAATCTTGCGTGCTAGATTGGAAATATCCAAAACAATATCATCCTCACTCTTTTCTTGATGTTTAGTCTGCTGTGATTTTGGAGATGATGAAGTGCGTGGATTGGCTTTGGGGGTGGGTTGAGGTTGGTCTACTTGGACTACTACCTCATATAACCCCGGTGAAGTTAGAGTGCCTTGTTTGATTACTTTGTTAGAAACAATTAACGCATCATCACCAAATTCAGCTTTTACTTGTGCCATTACATCTTTCATAGTCTCGCCGGTAAATGTTTTTAGTGCCATCTTTTATAATACCTTTAACCAATAATTTCTTATATTTTCTTGTGCTTTTTTGATAGTTGTTTGATTTCCGTGTCCTGGGTATATAATTTTATCATATTTTAGAGATAAAAACTTATTTAAACTGTTTTTCATCTCCAAAACAGACGAATATTCAAAATCATACCTACCTATACTTCCATCAAATACAAAATCTCCACTAAAAAAACAATCATCCACCACCACAGCCATACTCCCAGGAGTATGACCAGGATAATGGATAAAATCAACTTCTAATGATCCAATATCATATCTTCCTTGCTTCACTTGTATATCAGACGTAATTTTGGGTTTGTTTGTATTAAATATATCTATTTGCAATAATTCATCATCATCTTCATGAATGTAAATAGGAATATCAAAATAATGCTTTAATTTCATCGCATCCCACACATGATCAAAATGAGCATGTGTCAACACAATAGCCCTTGGTTGCGTTGTATTGTTTACTACCCACGTATACGAGTCCATCCCAGGGTCTATGATAAGCCCCTTGTAAATATAACAATTCGTCTGATATGGACCACAAGGTTGATATTTAACTTGCATATTCAATCGCCCTTAATTCTCGAATCACCATCACTTTGATTTCTCCTGGAAATGAGATTTTTTGTGATATTTCTTGAGCAATTTCCTTACTCATTAACACCGCTTCATCATCATTTACGTATTCAGCTTCTACAATCACTCTTACTTCTCTTGCAGCATTAATCGCATATGCTAATTTTACATGCTCAAAAGAATAAGCAATTTCCTCTATTCCTTGCACTCTTTTAAGAAAACTCTCTAGCACTTCTCTTCTAGCACCAGGTCTTGCCGCACTTAACGTATCTGCTGTGCATACCACGGCAGCTTCGATACTTTTGGCTTCTTCTTCTCCATGATGAGCTTTAATAGCATTCAACACTTCTGCTGGTTCGTTATATCTATTGGCTATCTCATAACCCAAAGATACATGACTACCTTCATAATCGTTTGTAAGTGCCTTACCGATATCATGCAATAATCCAGCCCTCTTAGCAAGCAACTCATCACCTCCAAGCTCTGCTGCCATAATACCGGATAAATGAGCCACCTCGATAGAATGACCCAATGCATTTTGCCCATAACTTGCTCTAAATTTCAATTTACCAACTAGCTTTACAAGCTCAGTAGCAATACCGCAATTCGCAAGCCCTAACTCTAAGATCACTCTCTCACCTTCTTCTAATACTTTTGCTTCAAATTCTTGTGATACTTTCTGATAAACTTCCTCTATTCTTGCTGGATGTATTCTTCCATCTTCCACGAGTCTATTAATCACTTCTACCGCAATTTGTCTTCTATAAATATTAAAATGACTTACGGTAATAACGTTTGGCGTGTCATCTACTATGATATCTACTCCCAAGGTAGATTCTAAGGATTTGATATTCTTTCCATCCTTTCCGATAATTCTACCCTTAATCTCATCATCTGGGATATGAATTACGTTAATCAACCTCTCACCGGCAAATTCTCCCGCATATCTTGTGGTGGCTTGTGCGATTACCCAATTTGCTTCTTTTTTAGCATTCTTTTGAGCTTGCGTTACCGCTTTTCTTACGATATGAGCCATTTCTACTTTAATTTCTTGTTTAGTTTGGTCTAAAAGCAATTTCTTCGCTTCTTCTTGCGTAAGTCCAGCACCTTGTTCTAGTAATTTTTGAGCTTCTTTGAGCCTCTCTTCATAAATAGCCTTTTGTTTGTTTAAGTGCTCTTTTTCTTTTTGGATATTTTTTAGCTCTCTTTGTAATTGTTTTTCTTTTTGTTTGTGCTCTAGAATAGAGTTGTCAAGATTCTTTTGCTTTTGTTCTAATAAAAGCTCTTTTTTTTCGTATTCTCTTGCTATTTTGGCTACTTCCTCTTCAAAAATTTTTTTTAATTGTAGCTCTTGTTGAGCAAGTTCGTTTTTAGCATTTTTAAGAATCATTTGAGCTTCATGCTCTATCACTTTTGCCTTTGCTTTTGCTTGGACGATTCGAACATCATATTTCGCGTCATCTATTTTTTTGGCTACAAAAAATCCTGCTATAGCCGAAATTCCCGAGCCTACTAATACTTCTATTACCATCTCTACTTCCTCTCCTCATAAAAATTTTATAAGAAATATACAAATTGGCTTGGATATCGTGTGTTTGTGTCACGTTATCGTTGATAATGCAAGGGTAAATTTGAGTAAATATTATTTCGGGTTTGTATTTCAAACTACTAAAAAACCTATCATACATCCCCTTGCCAAAGCCAATCCTTCTAAAATTCTTATCAATACCTATAATAGGCACTACTGCTATATCTATTTTATGCTTTGTTTTGGTTTTGTTTTTTGGCTCGTATATGTTAAACTTTTTTTTCACCAAAGGCAATGAGTATTTTACCATTTTAAAACTTAACTCTTGCATAAACGGCACGAAAATTTGTTTTTTTTGTTGTCTTAGTGTTACGATAAGTTGCTTTGTAGAGACTTCAAATGGCAAATTTACGTATAATAATATATTTTTGTAACGTTTATTAGAGAGAGTGGTGAGTAATTTTTGGATAGTGAGTTTATCAAAGACATATCTATTGTGTTTTTTTAGTATCCTAAGACATTTACTTCTTGCTTGTTGTTTGGTCATTTTACAAAATCTCCCAAATACGCCCTAATTACTTCCTCATCTTGAAGCATATCTTGAGGTGAGCCTTCAAAAATCACCTTTCCATAATCCAGCACAAGCACCCTATCGCATACTTTTTGAACGAATTTCATATCATGTTCGATAAGAATAATAGTGAGATTAAACTTCCTTCGGATAAAATGCAAAATATCCGCTAGTTCTTCACTCTCAGTAATATTCATACCAGCAGCCGGCTCATCCAATAATAACAATTGTGGGTTAGTGGCTAAAGCTCTTGCAATTTCCACCTTTCTTTGATTACCATAACTCAAACTCTTGGCATTATCAAATTGATGAGTATCCAACTTGAGAATTTCCAATAAATATCGAGCTTGCTTAGTAAACATTTCCTCTTGGGTAAAAAAACGTCTCAATCTCAAAATCGCCTCGAATAAATTGTATTTAAAACGACTATCAAAACCTACAAGTACATTATCAAGAACACTCATGCTATCAAAAAGCCTAATATTTTGAAACGTACGTGCTATACCTAGTTTGACTATCTCATTTGGTTTTTTGTTGGTAATATCTTGTTGTTTAAATAACACTCGACCGCTTGTTGGTGTATAATTTCCGCTAATAATATTAAACGCAGTCGTCTTACCTGCTCCATTGGGACCTATTAAACCAAAAATCTCCCCTTTTTTGACGTGGAAATTTAAATCATTAATCGCAACTACTCCCCCAAATTGTTTGGTAATATGCTCTAATGCGATCATTTCTTAACCTTCACAATATCCCATAACTCTTTATTACCCAAAATACCTTTTCTTGCAAACAGCATAATAAGTATTAAGATCACACTAAACACCACCATTCGAAGTCCTGGATGAGCTGTATCACTAAAGAAATTTGGTTCATCTAAAAATCTCAGCCACTCCATGCCGGCTATGACAATTATAGTCCCCAAGATAGAACCACTAATACTTCCTAATCCGCCTAAAACTATAATAATCAACAATTCAAACGTCAACATAAAAGAAAATTGCTCAGGAGAGATAGTAGTTAATAAACTTGCCATCAAACCCCCACCAACACCCTCAAAAAAGGCACTTGTCATAAAAGCATACGTTTTTATCTTAAATACGTCCACCCCTATCGCTTCTGCGGCATCCTCATCATCTCTTATAGCTTTCATAGCACGCCCAAATTTGGAATATACGATATTTAATACAACCGTAATACTAATAAGCACAAATACACCTATCCACATCAGATTTGCTTCATTGGAAATACCACTTAATCCCATGCTCCCATTGGTATATTCACTCTGATTAACTGCAAAAATCCTAATAATAAATCCAAAACCTAACGTCACAATCGCCAAATAATCCCCTCTTACTCTAAATACCGCAAAAGCCAACATAAACGCCACCAAGCTAGCTACAATACCGCTAATCAACAATGCCGGCACAAAGCTTGAGTGTATTGCTAGGATAAAATCGCTCGGATCGCTTAGCATAAATTGGTCCAATTTAGCATTTTTATCAAGTAGTAAAAGAGCCGTAACATAAGCTCCAATAGCCACAAAACCGTTTGGTTCTAAACTAAATTGTCCAGTCACTCCATTAATAAGGTTATAACTCACAGCCAAAATGATAAAAATACCTAAATTCTCCAAAATCATCACCGTATAACTATCCAAATATTGCATACTAATATACAAAAGTATCATCACAGCTGCACTAATCAAAGCCAATCTGATAAAATATTTACTCATCTGCCACCTCAAAATCTTTGCTTTTCAAAATCGATACCCATAATTCCGGTCGGTCTAAATAATAAAATAAAGATCAAAAATACAAAAGCAATCGCGTCTTTGTATCCAGCCAAGTCCGGAAAGAACGCTACTATAAATACTTCACTAAAACCTAAGATAAAGCCTCCTATTGCTGCTCCTAGCACACTTCCAATACCTCCCAAAACGGCTGCTGCAAAAGCTTTTAATCCTACTAAAACACCCATCAAAGGATCGATACTAGGATAACTAATAGCATAGAAAATCCCTCCTAAGCTAGCTAGCATAGAACCTATTACAAATACCAACACAATCAAAAAATCTACATTAATTCCCATTAACTTCACAGTATCGATATCAAAAGCGATAGCCTTGATAGCCATTCCGTATTTTGTTCTATTTAAAAACCACAATACTATACACAATACAAAAATAGTAATAACTATCGTTACTATCGATGAATAAGTAATGATGGCATGTGATATTTCTATTGTTTGATCAAAAAACGGCGGATAATTAAAGGCTTGGGGAGTGCCGCCAAAAATCATATTGAATAGATTTTCCAAAAAGAAACTCACCCCAATCGCTGTAATTAGCAGTGAAATTTTGGGAGCATTTTTATCCAAAAGTGGTTTGTATGCAACTTTGTATGTCAAAGCACCCACTACCGATGCAGCAACAATCGCCAACAACACAGCCAAAAAAAAGTTTGAAGATAAAGAAAAGAAAATAAAAGCAAAAAAGGCACCGACCATCATAATATCGCCGTGAGCGAAATTGATAAGTCTTAGCACCCCGTATACCATCGTATAGCCAATAGCTATGAGAGCATACATACTACCTAAGCTAATGGCATTAAAAAACTGTTGTAAAATCATTCATACATTATCTATCATTCGTCTTTAGTAGAGAACTGATTTTTAAGATTGTAATAATTCTACCATCTTTTCTTGCGATACCTTCAATTACAGCTTCTTTTTCGATACTGCTTGTATCTGGCGGAGGTAATATAGAACTCTCTTCAATTCTTAATGCTTCTGTTAATCTATCAATAACAAATCCAGCCAATTCATCACCTACTTTGATCACAATAAATCTAACATCATCATCAAATTCCGCTGCTCCAGCTGAGAATTTTTTTCTCAAATCAATCAAAGGTAAAACATTCCCCCTTAAGTTAAATACACCTAAAACAAAATCAGGCGTAAAAGGCACTTTCGTCCACTCAATCGGCTTGATAATCTCTTGGATAGAGAGAATAGGCACAGCAAACTCCTCATTCCCTACTACGAATCCTACCAATTGAACTATATTTTCATCTTTTGTCTCATTGTTGGTTAAATTACCTTGTTGTTGTTGCTGTTGTTGTTTAATTATATTTTGTAATTGATCACTCATTACCAATCCTTATGATAGTTTTAAATTTCTTTTTAAAACATTTTGTAAATATTCAGGTGTATAAGGTTTCGTAATATACTCATTCATTCCTACTTCCACACCTCTTACTCTATCTGCTTTAGTTGTTCTACTTGTTACGGCAATTAGCGGTAAGTTTTTGAATCTATTATATTTTCTAATCTCTTGTGCTAATGTATATCCGTCCATTTTTGGCATCTCAATATCAACAAGTGCTGCGTCAATATTGCTATCACTTTTGATAATATTCAATGCTTCTTCTCCGTTTGTTGCTTCTTTGATCGTGAATCCTAACGGTTCGATACATTTTCTCATAATTTTTCTATCGGTGTTACTATCATCTACGATTAATACTACATAATCTTCTGGTTTTTCTTTTTTCTTTTTAGCTTCTGTGAATGTTTCCGTAATCACGGTTCTTGAGTGTGTTTCTTTAGCCAATTGCATCAATGCGGCTACATCCACAATCAACGTAACCTTACCATCTCCTCTGATAGTCGCTCCAGCAATTCCCCTAATCCCTTTGAGGTATTCACCTAGAGATTTAATAACGATCTCTTCTTGTCCGATCAATCCATCAACAATAAGACCTACTTTGTTTGCACCCACACCAAGCACAACCACATACAGATACTGATTGATACCGAGGATTTTCTCAATTTTGAAAATATCACTCATATTTACAAGAGGTAAAACTTCATCTCTTAATTTCAATACAGATTTACCTTCTACCGCTGAGATATCTTCTAACGTAATTCTTACAGTCTCAATAACATTCGCCAATGGCACAGCAAACAACTCTTCTTGTGCCGATACAAGTAACGCTTGGATAATAGCTAGTGTTAAAGGAATCTTGATTTTAAATACCGTCCCTTTACCTTTTACCGAATCAACCTCTATAATACCGTTTAATTTCTCAACATTGGTTTTAACCACATCCATCCCAACACCACGACCAGATACGTTTGTAACTTTTGATGCGGTTGAGAATCCAGCTCTAAAGATAAGCATAAATGCTTCTTTATCACTCATCATTTCCGCTTCTTTTTCAGAAATGATACCTTTTTCCAATGCTTTTTGTTTCAATACCTCCGGATCCATTCCTCTACCATCATCGGCGATTTCAATTACGATCTGGTTACCTTCGTTGTAAGCTTTTAATTCTACAGTCCCTACTTCCGGCTTACCTAACTTAACTCTCTCTTCAGGAGGTTCGATACCATGGTCTACAGAGTTTCTAATCATATGCATAAGAGGATCACCAATTTCCTCAATAATAGATTTATCAAGCTCTGTCTCTTCCCCTTTGATTACCAAATTAACTTTTTTACCCAACTCTCTACTCAAGTCTCTAATAACTCTTGGGAATTTATTAAATACTTTACCGATTTGAAGCATTCTCGTCTTCATCACAGCAATCTGCAAGTCTGTAGTTACGATAGAGATAGATGACACTACTTGATTCAATTCATCCAAGAAATGCTCACCTTCATATCTCTCTTCTACATCGTTATAGATTTTGATAAGTCTGTTTTTTGATAACACAAGCTCCCCAATTAAGTTCATTAAATTGTCAAGTCTATTTACATCAACCCTAATGGTTTGCTCTACTGTTGATACTTTTTTAGCCGGCACAGCTTTTTTGTCATCTTTTTTTGCTGCCGGTTTCGCTGCTGGTTTTGATTCTTGCGGAGCTGGCGTTGGTGCCGGTGCTGGTTCTTCTTTTGGTTCTTCTTTTGGCTCCTCTTTTGGTTCTTCTTTTGGTTCTTCTTTTGGAGCCTCCGAAGTAGTTTGTTGTTTCTTTTTAGCTTCTCTTCTTTTTTTGTCTTCCTCTTGTCTTTTTCTAAGAAGTCTCTCAATTTCCGCTTCCACTTCTTCTGGAGACATATTAGCTAACTCCTCTTCTGTGAGCTCATGATCTTCTTCGGTAGCGACTTCTACTTCTTCTACTTTTTCCTCTGGAGCAGGTGCACTGTTGTTTGCTGAATCTGCCGGTGCTGATGCCGCATCAGGAGATTGCCCATGAGAAATCGCATCCAACTTCGCCACTACAGGTTCGATATTGATGCTATCGGTAACGTCCGTTCCTTCATCTCTAATGTTTTCTAACAACGCTTTCATCATATCTACAGATTCTAAAATAACGTCCATGATCTCAGGTGTAATTCTAAGCTCACCTTTTCTTGCTTTATTTAAAATATCCTCCATGTGGTGAGTAAGTCTTGTTAATACATCAAGATTTAAGAAACTCCCACTTCCTTTGATAGTATGAGCAACCCTAAAGATTTTATTTAACAAATCTAAATCATCCGGATTTGACTCTAACTCAACCAAATCTTGGTCGAGCTGTTCAATCATTTCAAAAGCTTCTACCAGGAAGTCTTCCATTATTTCTTGCATTTCATCCATATTAATCCTTTTGATGAGATTTTATAACATTCGTAATTTTATGCACAAAAGTATTTGCGTCAAATTTAACTAAATATTCATCAGCCCCCGCTTCTTTACCTCTTGCTTCACTAAATGCATCAGAGATCGAAGAACTAAATACTATAGGAACTCCCTCAAATCTTTTGTCATCTTTTACTTTTGCTGCAAAATGGAATCCATCCATTTTTGGCATTTCCACGTCAGATAAGATTAGTTTCAATTTATTTTTTACATCATCTTTGTATAAAGCGTAAAGTTCTTCTAGCTTTTGAAGTCCATCTTCACCATCAATTGCTTCTACTACGTCAAATCCCATTTTTTTGAGTGCTTCTACTTCTATTTTTCTTGCCGTATTGCTATCATCTACTACCAATACTATTCCATCAAACGTATCGACTTCGATATCAGTATCTAAAGAAGGATTATACAATCCCACCTCTTCTACAATACTTTCTAAATCTAAAATTAGGAGAATTTCGTTGTTTTCTATTCTTGTAATACCGGTAATTTTGCTCTTATCAATATTTCCGTGTCCCGCACTAAAAGTAGCAGGTTCAATATCTTTCCAGCTAATTCTTCTAATTCTCTTTGCGTCATGAACTACAAATCCAATTAGAACATTGTTAAACTCCGTGATAATAACTCTTGGAGTAATTTTAATATCATCAGGGTCTGGGACTCTAATATTCATCCATTTGGCTAAATTCACTACAGGAACCACAACTCCCCTCAAATCAAAAATACCTTCTACATACTCACCTCCACCCGGCAATTCGGTAAGCTCAGGCATTTTGATAATCTCTTTTACTTTGGCCACATTGATACCGTAAATACCTTCATAAATCGAACCATCAGGCATTTTTTTGTATATTCTAAAATCCACAAGTTCCATTTCATTAGAAGCTACTCTTAAAACGTCCCTCTTCTCCATTTGTTTCCTTTACTACTTTAATATTTGGTATTTTATCATAAAAAAACGAAATTTTAGACAAATTTCTCCACAAATTTACCATTTTCTAATTGTAGAAACGACTTTTGACAATATAAAGATGGCAAATTTACATAATTATCAAGAATAATATTCTGATGATAATGTGCTTCTATAATTATATCACATTTATCATAAAATGACAACTTTTTTTTGACAAATTCATTTAGGTGTTTCATCTTTTCACATTTTACCGGCTTTTTAAGCAGTGCTTTAAACAACCAATTATTAATTATATTACCGCTTAGTATATGTGCAAGCTTCATTATGGATTTGTGTCTAATAATACGAGTATATAATGTGTATAACCAATCATCAACATAGATATCGCCATGATTAATACATACCCCCTTTTTGTTCAATTCCCTCACAACAATTGCTTGCGGAAATATCTTTTGTAATAAAAAATCGTGATTACCTTCAAAATAATAAACATCCATCTTTTGTGCTATCTCGTTGATTAATACAATTACTTTGCGATTATACGAGATAAGATATTCAAAATCTAGCAATAAATGAAAAATATCGCCAACCAAGAATAACTGATTTGTAATTATTTTCTCATTTTTAATATCCAACAAAAGATAATACAAATCTTCATTATAGTGACTATAATGGCTATCGGCTATGAAAATCGCACCGTCTCTAAGGAATGTATGCGATAGAAGGTATTGCTGTAGTTTCATCATAACCCATCATCAAGTTAGCATTAACAACCGCTTGTGATGACGCCCCTCTTAGGAGATTATCGATAGATGTATTGATAAAAAGCTTATTTTTATCTTGTGCTACGTATATATCACAAAAATTAGTTCCGGCAGTCGATTTGATATCAACAGGTTTATCTTTTATTCGTATAAACGGCTCATTATCGTATCTCTCTAGCAATATATCACGAGCACATACAGATTCTTTGAGTGTAGCGTATATAGAAATAAGCATTCCTCGTGTTACCGGCAAAAGATGCGGCACAAATGCTACATCCAAATTGGAATATTGTTTAATTTCCACGCTATGTCGATGTCGCAAAGGGTTGTAAGCAAACGTATTTTCGTTGGTATGGACAAATTGCGTAGTTTCATTTAGCTTCTTTCCAGCACCACTTACACCACTTTTAGCATCAACAAACACATTCTCTACCATATCCGCAAACGGCAATAATCCCAATAAGGTAGCAGTCGGGTAACACCCCGGATTTGCCACTAGTGATGTAGTCTTGATTTGTTCTTTAAAATACTCCGGCAACCCATATACGGCATTTGTAAGATTATGTATATCTATATGGGGACAATAATATTCTTCATAATTGTGTAAACTCAATCTATAATCAGCCGAAAAATCCACTATTTTAACTTTGTTATATAACTCTTTTACAAATGCCATGGCTGTCTTATGAGGAACTGCTAAAAATACCAAATCATGGGCTGCTATCTTATCAATATCGGCTTTTTGGATATCACACTCAAAAACACCATGTAATGCCGGATACAAATCCTCTATTTTCTCATTTCCACTTGACGAAAAAAGTGTGGTAATTTCAAATTCGCTGTGATTCAATAAAATCTTAATCAACTCTACCCCCGTAAAGCCGCTTGCTCCTACAATCGCTACTTTCTTTTTCATTTTCTAATCCTTGTTACATAAAAATAGTCTGGATGTAAATAATTATAAAAGGGCTTTATTATCGCTTCTTGATACAAGTCCTTTTGGATAACCTTTTTCACCACGCCTACTTTTACGCCTTCATAAAAAATGTTATCCAAACCGCTTGTAACAACCAAATCACCTTGAGAGATGGCATGGTATTTGGGAATATACTTCACTACCATATTCCGTCCACCAAATACTACACCTGGAATTTTGCTTTTGCCTATAAAAACGGTATAAGATGTTTTGGGATTGTTATTTAGATATGCTAATGCAAAATTTTTAATGCTTTTAATTACAATGCCTGCAGCTTGGTTATTGTAAACCAATCCTTGCGGTATGGTGAAATTTGCATCGTAATAATCGATATAAATTGAGCTGATATCTGGCAAATTCGCATAAGATATAGTTCGAGCGAAAATCATATGCGGAGTATTAAGCATCTGGAAATTTTTGAGGTTGCGATATTGAGTTAGCATGGGTGCTATATTTGCTATATAATCCGCATATTCTTGATTTTGATGTCGCAAAATTTTAATCTGCTTGGCTTGATCAAAATGGAGCGTGATATTATCATAAATAATGTGATAATACTTTTGTGCGTATGCCTTTGCTCCATTGAATAAAAACAACGTGTTGTTTATAATGTAGCTTTTAAAATAAAAAACCCCTACCAAAAAAAGAAACAAAAAAAAGTAAGTATATCTCTTATTCATGTATTGCCGCTGATGATAATAGCTCTATTTGCTCTAGACTCTTACCGGTTCCTCTTGCTACTGCTAACAACGGATCATCCGCTACATACACCGGTAGTTTTACCAATTCTCTTAGGTATTTATCCAATTCCCTTAGCAAAGCTCCACCCCCAGTTAGGATGATTCCATTCTCCACAATATCTCCCGCCAAATCTGCCGGAGTATCTTCTAATACTTGTTTTAACGCTTCACCTATCTCTTTTACCGGTTCTTTGAGTGCTTCTCTGATATCTTCGCTAGAAATTTCTATCGTATTAAGAAGTCCGCTAATTCTATCTTTCCCTTTTACCAACATTTTAAGCTCTTCTTCCAGTTTCATAGCCGTTCCTATAGCGATCTTGATCTCTTCTGCAGTTCTCTCACCAATTTGCAACGAATAAGTCTTATTGATATAATCCACAATCGCCTTATCAAATTTATCTCCAGCTACTCTAATAGATTTTGATACAACCAAACCGCCAAGCGAAATTACTCCTATCTCCGTAGTCCCACCACCTATATCAACTACCAAATTTCCTTGCGGTTCTTGAGTATTAAGCCCCGCACCGATTGCCGCGGCCATTGGTTCTTCTATCAAAAACACTTCACGTGCTCCAGCACTAATCGCACTCTCTTTTACCGCTTTTCTCTCTACTTGAGTCAATCCATACGGCACACATATCATCACTCTTGGTGAGATGAAGCTATTTCTGTTGTGAACTTTCTTGATAAAATATTTAATCATCTCTTGTGTTACGTCAAAATCCGCAATTACACCGTCTTTCATAGGTCTAATAGCTACAATTCCAGCATGAGTTTTACCCACCATCTCTTTTGCTTCTTTACCAACTGCTAAGATTTTCTTTTTTCCATTTGGTGTCATTTTGAGAGCTACTACACTAGGTTCATTAATAGCTACTCCCTTACCTTTTACCGTTACGATAGTATTTGCTGTTCCTAAATCTATTGCTAAATCGTTTGAAAATAATCCAATAATCCTATCAAAAATACTTGCCATTTTTATCCTTTAATCTCTAAAAACTTTTAGGAATTTTATTATTTTTTTTGTTAATAGTCAATATCAAATGTTGTAAATTTCTCCTATTTGTCCATTTTTTTGCCATAATACCATATCCCTCCAAAAACAATCGCCAAGAACATTACGGAAATATACCAATGTGCTTTAGCCCATTTAATCACACCCAATAGCTCTTCACCAAATATATAAGCCGGAATAATCGTTAAACTAGCCCAAATAAACGCACTAAAGAAGTTTACAATAGCAAACTTTTTGTTATCATATCCGCTCACACCGATTGCTATTGGGATAATTGTCCTTAATCCATACAAAAATCTCTGCACAAATATCAACCACATGCCGTATTTTCTAAGCAGCAATCTTGCTTTGGCAAACTTACGCTTGTGGGCTTTGAACTCTTTGTGGACATAGCTTTTGTTGTATCTACCGACATAATACCATATTTGATCGCCCACAAAACCTCCCAAACCAGCTACCAAAATCGCAGTGGGTAGATTCATATCACCCGTATGAGATAAAATCCCAGCCATAATAAGACCAGTCTCACCCTCGGCCATTGACCATACGAATAAAACTATATAACCGTATTCTTTTAGCCAGTCTACTAACATTTGTTCCATTTTATATCCTTTGTATATCCGTAATCATCAGTTGTACATTGACAGTAGAATTATACTCATTTTTGTTTACGCTAAAAATGATATTACATCTATCATAGAATTCGCCAGTGTAATTAAAAATAATACCATCTTTGTATACTCCATCTTGCGATACTATTAGTTTGTAGTGATTGTCTTTGAGATGATGGACATTTTCTATATTGACATTGGCACTAAATTTGGGACGTGGATTACCCTCACCAAACGGCTCAAAACTCTCCAAAATTTCTATTAATTCCATATCGCACTCACTAAGTGGCAATTCCCCCAAAACAAATTCATCCAAATAAAAATACTCACGCGGTAAACGAGATGCCAAATCATTAATTTTGTTGCTAAATTGAGATAAATCTTCCTCTTTGATACTCAATCCACAAGCAAGCTTATGTCCACCAAACTTCTCTAAATATTCATCGCATTGACTAATCAAATCATACAAGTCCACATCTCCCAAGCTACGACCACTTCCTTTTAAAGTGCCATCCTTTTTGGTAAACACAATAGCTGGCAACTTATAATGATGCACCAATTTACTAGCCACAATCCCCACAATACCTTCATGGAAATCGCCAGATACTACGATAAAATGATCATGTTTTTTGGCTTGGATACATTGTTGAGTAATTTCTTCTTGGATTGCTTTTCTTTGGGAATTTGTATTGTTTAGTTGCTCAAAATACATCCGTGCTTGTGCCATATCGTCACTAATAAGAAATCTAAACGCAACCATTGCATCTGCCATTCTACCGGCACTATTCAATCGCGGGGCTATAGCAAATGCGATATCTTCGCTTTTGAAGTATTGTTTATTAAAAAACTCTCTTAATACCATCGCAAATGGTTTGGTGGATTTGGATAATCTGGCTAATCCCATTTTAACTAAGACTCTATTAAGATGATTCAAAGGCATAACATCCGCGATAATCGCTAAGACTAAATAATCCAAAAATTCTCGCAAATCTATCTGTAATTGCAAAGCTTTGTTAATCGCACCGCACAAATACCATGCAATCTGTGCACCACAAATTTCCTTATACGGAAAGTTGTCGTCTTTTTGCTTGGGATTGATGATGGCATAAGCATCTGGTAGCGGATACTTAGGCGTGTGGTGGTCTGTAATAATCAAATCAATCCCTCGTTTTTGGCAGTAAGTCGCGGCATCGTATGAAGAGATTCCATTATCAACCGTAATAACCAAATCTGCTTGAATTTTATCTAACAAACCAGGACTAATCCCATAACCATCTTCAAATCTATTTGGAATGACCACTTCAATAGGGTAAAATTTCGCAAAGAACTTATACATAATAGCACTAGCACTTACCCCATCTACATCATAATCCCCAACCACAACAATCTTCTCATGATTGTTAATAGCATCTACAATTCTTTGTGTGGCGATGGAAATATTTTTGAATTTATCAAAATGTGGAATTTCGTTTGGTGATAATTCAACAAGATTCTGAGCTAATAACTCTTTGATTTTTTGTTTTGTTAACATACAGCATCCAAGAGAAATTAAGATAAGAACTTCTGAATTCTCTTAATAACTTCATCTTTTCCAAGGATTGCTAAAAGAGCAGATAAATCTATCCCCTTTGTATCTCCATTCATACAAATTCTAAGTGGTGGCATAATATCTTTTGGTTTTAACCCTTGTTGAGGAATAAATTCTTCCATCAATACATCGTGCCAATCAGTCGGTAAATGCAACTCTTTATCTTTTATAAATTCTACAAATTTAGCTAAAATCTCTTTTGTATTTTCTTTTATAAATTTTTTAACTGCTTTTTCGTTGTATTCGCTTGGTGGTGTTAAAATGTTATCGATAATCTCTGCCATCTCTTTTAGAGTTTGGCTTCTATCTTTTACCTCATCAAGTAAAATTTCTAATTTATCGTGATTTTGAATATCAATACCAAAATCCTCTTTTAGTAACTCGGCTAATTTTTGATTTGGTGTGTTTTTGATATAGTGGTGATTTAGCCATAATAATTTTTCATAGTTATATTTACTTGGGGCAGTGTTTATATCGTTTGGATTAAATAGTTTTATCATCTCTTCCATACTAAAAATCTCTTGGTCTCCATAGCTCCAACCAAGTCTTACAAGAAAGTTAAGCAATGCTTCTGGTAAAAATCCATCTTTTTTATATTCCATTACATTTACCGCACCATCTCTTTTTGAAAGTTTTTGCCCTTTTTCATTATGAATCATAGGCACATGATAAAATTTTGGCAAATCCCATCCAAAAGCATTGTAAATTAACATTTGTTTAAATGTATTTGTTAGATGGTCATCACCTCTTATAATGTCTGTCATTCCCATCTCATGGTCATCTATCACTACTACGAAATTATACGTAGGCACTCCACTACTTCTTGCTATTACAAAGTCATCACTTGGTTGGATTTGATGAGTTACTCTCCCTTTTACTCCATCTTCAAGCACTAATTCACCTTCAAGTGGTGCTTTAAATCTAATTACATAATCTTTATCAAGCTCACCTTCAAAATCTCTATATTTTCTTATATCAAAAGGTGGCTCTAACCCTTTTTGCACTGCTTCTCTATATTCTTTTAATTCATCAGAAGTTAAATAACATTTATAAGCTTTTCCTTCTTTAAGCAGTTGTTCTACATATTTTTTATATACATCAAATCTCTCACTTTGATATACAACCTCATCGTCCCAATTCATTCCAACCCATTCAAATGCTTCTAAAATTGCTTTTGTTGCTTCTTCTTTATTTCTTTTTAAATCAGTATCTTCTATTCTTAATCTAAATTTTCCATTTTGATTTCTTGCCCAAAGATAGTTAAAAAGTGCGGTTCTAAGTCCACCAATATGTAAATACCCTGTAGGACTTGGTGCAAATCTTGTTATTGTCATTTGTTATCCTTTAAAAATTTTTCAAAATATTCTAATTGTTTCTCTACTTGACCTGGTGCAGTCGCTCCATAGGAATTTCTTGAATTAAGGGAATTCTCCAGACTCATATTAGCATCATCACCTATTCTCTCATCGATACTTTGAAGCTCCTCCAAAGTAAGCTCACTCAAATCCACACCTTTATCCTCTGCTAATGCTACTGCTCTACCTGTAATATGATGTGCTTCTCTAAATGGCACCCCTTTTTTAGCTAAATAATCTGCTAAATCAGTAGCCGTTAAGTGCCCTATTTTACTTGATTTTAGCATTTTTTCTTTATTTATAGTAAGTGTTTTCATGACTGCATTTAAAATATCAATACTTACTAAAATATTTTCAACACTATCAAACACACCCTCTTTATCCTCTTGTGTATCTTTATTATAAGCAAGTGGAAGTCCTTTCATAACCGTAAGAAGTGAGATGAGGTTTCCATACATCCTACCTGTCTTTCCTCTAATAAGCTCTGGAACATCTGGATTTTTCTTTTGTGGCATTATCGAGCTACCTGTTGCATATTTATCACTAATCGTTACAAAAGCAAATTCACTAGTACTCCAAATAATAAGCTCTTCGCTAATTCTACTCATATGCATTGATAAAGTAGCAATATTAAATAAAATTTCAAGTGCAAAATCCCTATCACTTACCGTATCAAGACAATTGATAGTAGGTTCTCTAAATCCAAGTTCATTGGCAGTAGCAAATCTATCTATATTATGTGGAGTTCCTGCAAGTGCGGCACACCCAAGAGGTGAGAGATTGTTTCTCTCATAACTATTCATAAATCTCTCATAATCTCTTTTAAACATACTAGCATATGCAAGCATATGAAAAGCAAAACTAATAGGCTGTGCGTGTTGAAGGTGTGTCATTCCAGGCAAAATAGTATTTTTGTGCTTGCTTGCTAATTCTACAAAAGTTGCAATAAGCTCTTTTATTTTTGCAGAGATTAATTTGTTGTGTTTTAATACATACATTCTAAAATCCACTGCTACTTGATCATTTCTACTTCTTGCGGTATGAAGCTTTTTACCTGCATCTCCTATAATTTCTGTAAGTCTTTTTTCTATTGACATATGGATATCTTCATCTTTTATATCATATACGAACTTACCAGTTTCAATCTCTTGTTTTACTTGATTAAGTCCTTTTACAATATCTTCATACTCATCTTGACTTAAAATCCCTTGATTTGTAAGCATTTTAGCATGAGCCAAGCTTCCTTTTATATCTTCTTCATACAATTTATTATCAAAAAATATTGAAGCATTGAATTTATCTAAAAGTTCATCTTGTATCTCTCTAAATCTTCCACTTGATAATTTTTGTTTCATTTGCTATCCTTATTGCAATGTATTAATTACCGTTCCTACCGTTACAAACTCACTATTTTCTTCTAATTTGGCAATTAGTGTCTCAAATTCTGGATATTTTAAGATAAATAATTCATGAGCCAATGCTCCATACACTTCAATGATTCTCTCTTGATGCTGTGCATTTAGGTCTGTGATATATTTGAGAATCTTATCTACTACCACATTTGCACTCTTTCCTACTTCATTGGTCAAAATCACGCCAAAGCTATTTTCAGATAATTGCCCTACAACATCACTATTTCTGGTCATCGCAATCGTATATTTTAAAATCTTATGCACGAATTCCTTTTTTAATTCCAAATCAATATCCATAGTAAAACGCAATCTCAAATACAAAAATCTGATATTAAATCCACCGTATCGTTTTTTAAGAGCTAAAAATTTCTCCAAAAACTCCCTCAATACAGCTCGTTGATACACATCTACGTTTACACCTTGCTTAGTTTGCATGCTATTAAACGCTACATTAGCATTATCAGTTTCGGTAAATAAAATGTATATCGATTCGGTTTTGATGATGTTAAGCATGTAATATTTGTCCTTGACAAACATCACATCGACACTTTTATCCAAATTCAAATTGACAATAAATTCCTCTAAGTCTTTTTTGTCGCTAAATATCCTTTTGGCATGCTCATTTAATTTGGCTCTTTTTAACGATTTTTCTAACTCAGCAATAGGCAAAAATTCAGCTATATTCATTCACAATCCTTAATGATAAAAATGTCTAATACCTGTAAAATACATCGCAATTCCAGCTTCATCAGCCGCTTGGATTACTTCATCATCTCTGATACTTCCA
>JAADDX010000026.1 GCA_013153685.1 Campylobacterota bacterium
GCCAAACCAAAACTACCCTTTTGAAGGTAGCTAATAGTTTGATTTAGATTAAATACCTTATAAGGGGCATAGTAAAAAAGGATATTATAAATCTGATCTTTGTTTAAAAACTCCTTTGCAAACGTTTGTTGGGCTGCTTTGATATCAAATGTGTCTGGTTTGATTGTTACTTTGATGGGATATACGATTTTATCATGCTTCTTGGCATAGGTGAGGTGATTGGCAGCTGTTTGATATTCTTGTAATTTTAACTCCACAAGTGCAAGGGCTACACCCGCTTTTAGCGGAAATGCTTGTGCTACTTTCTCGAGTTGTTTTTTAGCTAGTTCATACTCTCCGATCCTAGCATATTCAATCCCCAAAATAAACGGTTCTTTGGTATTGTCAATCGCATTATACGGATCGTCGTATAGATTGTATATAGCGGTTTTTAGCTTTTTGGTCTCTTTAGGATAAGTTTTGGATCTAATAAGTCCAGCTAGACTCTCAAACTCCCTACCCAAATAATACTGAGTTAGGGCGTAATAAAACGGATAAGATTTAGAGCCAGATTCTTCTGGTAGATACAATTCCGCTAAGTGTGCATAATAATCAAAAAGCTTCTTATTGTGTAACTTAATACTACAATACGCCGCATTTAACGCACTAATACATCTATTGTCCCTATCGGAGATAGCTTTGTTGAAATAATTGATAGCTTCTGTATAATTCTTTTCGCGGATCTTAATTACACCTAAGTTGTAGTTTGATAAAGCTTCTGAGTAAATAGACAATTTATTAAGTAGTTGCAATGCTTCTAGCTTTTTACCTTTGGCGTATAAAATATTCGCTTTTTTAATAAGTGATTGGATATCCTTTTTGGGGATATGCCGTTTGGATAATTTTTGAGTAATTTTTTTGATTTGTTGATTAGTAAAATTCTCATCTTTTTTGGCCCGTTTTTTAAGCACTACCACCAACAAAACTATCATGGCAATAATAATCAAAAGTGCCAATACACCAACAACAATGAGCAATAATTTATTATTTGACTTTTGTGGAGGAGGGGCTTGTTCTGGCTCCTCCTCTTCAATCACAATTACTTCCTCATCCGATTGTTCTTTGTTTTCTTCATCAGCCATAGACCAACCTCACCTTTCCCGAGTCTAAATCACTCATTACTATTTAAACAGAGTCATTATATCAAAAATTATATACTTTGCAATGACTTTTTGGGGTCTCCCAAAATTCCACAGATTCCACTGTAATATCGAGCTTTTGCATTTTTTTGGTTGCAATTTGCAAAATCCATGCGGAAATATTTTCGCTGGTTGGCACAAAATCCACAACAATCATCCCTTCATACTTCTCTACTAACACCGCATTATCTTTTACTATTTCCAAATCACAACACCAATAACCCTCATCAAAATAAAAGAACTTGCTCTTATCAAACACACCATCTTTGCAATAATGACTCATCAAATCAAAAAACAAAGGATCGTTTTTATCTATAATAAACTTGTGATCAATTACATTATTTATCCACTCTTTTAGCCAATTTAGATGTTTAAAATCAGTCACCATAGCATTTTGTAACTTATCGCTACTTAAACATACTTTAAGCCTACCTTGATGTCCGTGCAAATGTCTACACGCAAGACAACTATCCAAACTAAATTCGCTATCTAATTCTTGTGACCATACTCGATGCCCATAACAAAAATCAAACTGCTTATCTATAACCCATCTCATGCTATCCCCTATACTTAGGAGGAATTAACTCGGGATTTTTTTTGAATTGACCGCTTACATATGTTGTAGTTGTGCTACTTTGCGTATCATTAGCCCCTCTATAAGAAGAACATCCATGTTTGAGATTGAAAAGTCCTACGTATACAGAGTCTGTCTGGAAATTTTGTTCGATTTGTTTGCCGATATATTCGGTGAGATCTTCTTGTAACCAACCTCTCCTTGCACACCAATTCACAAATCTATTAATCTTAGAAATACCGCCGATATACTCACGCGGAATATAACCTATTACTACAAATGAATTCTCATCCGCGTAATCTTCGCCAAATCTAACAAAGTGGTGTGAACACACCGCATTTAAATCAGTTTTGACAAATACGGGATTGTGATTGTTATGAGTATTTGGAAATACAGCCATACGAGGAGGTTGATTGAACCTACCGCTCATAAATTCCGTAGTATCGTCCGCATAAGCCCCGCTAAACATTTTTGCAATGCGTCCAAATGTCCCTATATTACCATTTTCTAAATCCTCTTGAATATTTGCATCATCTAGATTGATTTTTAATGCTTTTAAAACTTCTCTCATATGATACGTAGTAGCAAGCCTTAGAATATAATGCACCTCTTTAGAAATATCTTGCCCTATTTCAAAAATATTTTCATTCACTCCAAAAGGCTTAATTTTGTTATATTGTGCATAAAACTCCTCAAACTCTTCATCCGAACAATCAAATTCCATAAAAAATCTTTTTTTTATAAAATCTTTTTTCATCTTCCACCTTTTAAAGATTTAACCATAATTCTTTTATACCACCTACTAAAAATAAAAAAGAGATTGCACCAATAATCAATCCCATTATTCTAGTTACAATCTTAAGTCCATTAACACCGAGAAATTTGGAGATTAGATTGGCATATCGCAGTGCTAAATACACTACCACAGATGCCAGTGCGACAGCTACAATCAAAATCCCCTTATGTATCAACCCTTCATGCTTTTCACTTAAGACAATAAGCGTGGTAATCATCCCCGGCCCAAATAAGATCGGAATTGCTAGTGGAATAATAGCCACATCATCCTTTTTGGTAGCCGCATCATGTTCTGCTTGCGTAGAATTAGTAGGGGAGATATTTTGCCCTTGGATGAGGTGTAATGCTATTATAAGTAAAATTACTCCACCTATTGCCTTAATTGAAGGGATATTAATCCCAAAAAATTTCAACAACAATCCACCCGTTAATACAGTAATCACACTTCCAACAAACACAGCCAACGATGCCTTCTTGCTCACTTCTGGAATATCCGAATATCTCACAAGAGAGAGCATAATCGCCGCTGCTGCAATAGGATTGAGAATCGTAATCAAAGATATCGTATCAAATAAAATCTCTCTCATGGTTAATATCTATATGTAATTCTACCCTTATCTAGGCTATAAGGATTTAGTTCTACTTTAACTTTATCCCCTGGGACAATTCTTATATAATTCATTCTAATCTTTCCGGAAATATGACATAGCAACTCATGCCCCGTATCTAATTTCACTCTAAATGTAGCGTTGGGTAAAGCTTCTTCTACTATACCATCTACTTCTAATACATCATCTTTTGCCATCTATACTCCTTTTATTATTTCGTATTAAAGTTCTGTTAAAATTATCGGTTTATTCTCAACTATTGCAATTTGATGTTCGTAGTGACTGCCTCTTTTGCGTGTAGCATTTACAACACTCCAACCATCTTCCAAAACCTCACTCTCACCGGTATCTTGACATATCATAGGCTCCAAGCAAAATACCATTCCATTTTTAATCTTATCGCCTTGATTAATCTTACCTTCTACGTAATTTAATATTTGAGGATCTTCATGCGGACTTCTTCCAATCCCATGTCCACAATAATTTTGCAATGGATAAAAACCATGTGAAGTGATATAGTCTTGTGCAATTTTGGATAATTGCTTAAACCTCATACCAACTTTGATATTCTCTATCATTTTATACAACGTATCACGACTTACGTCAATTAATTTTTGTGAAATTTCATCAACCGTTCCTATTGGCACTGTAATAGCGGCATCTCCATACCAACCATCTATTTCCACTCCAATATCAAAACCTACAATATCACCCTCTTTAAAAGGAATATTATCCGGAATCCCATGGATAATTACTTCGTTTTTACTTACACATACGCTATTTGGAAATCCATAAAGTCCTTTAAAAGAAGGTCTTCCGCCATTTTTCACGATAAAATCTTCTACCTCTTTATCAATCTCGATACCGGTGGCACCAACTACCGCCATCTCTCTTGCAAGCTCTAATGCCTTGGCAACTAGCTGAGCTGGCTTTTTAATCATTTCAATCTCTTTTTGTTTTCGAATAGGAATAGCCATTAAAAGTCCTTGTGATTTATTATCCCCAAGTGGGGAGAGAAGGATTATAACCCCACAACTGAGAGAGTTTCATACTTTTGCATCATCATTTGAGCTTGGATTTTTCTCATAGTATCGATTGCTACTTGCACTACGATTAGAACTGCCGTTCCACCAAAATAAAACGGAACTCCCATAGATTTAACCAAAAGCCAAGGCACAACCGAAATAATTCCTAGATAAATAGCACCCCAAAGGGTAAGTCTGCTCGCAACTTCATTTAAAAATTCCGCAGTATGTTTACCTGGTCTGATCCCTGGGATAAATCCACCTTGTTTTTTGAGATTTTCCGCAATGTCTTTTGAATTGAATGTGATTGAAGCATAAAAATATGCAAAGAACATTACAAATAAAAACATCAAAATATTAAACGGCAATCCGTTTGGATTTAGAAAATCTCTAATAGCTACTAAATAAGGATTGGTTGCAGCTTGAAGCACCGTTGTTGGAAACATCAAAACCGCACTTGCAAAAATTGGTGGAATAACTCCACTTAAATTTACTTTGATAGGGATATAATTCATAATTCTTTTTTTCTGATTTTGCATCAATACTTTTCGCTGATAAGAAACCGGCACTCTTCTCTCACCTAGTTCTACATAAATAATAGCACCTATGGTGACAAGCATAATTACAATAATAGCAATTAATGTAATTACATCCAATTCACCGGTATTCACACTATTTAGCGTCCCTGCAATTGCTGTTGGGATCGAGCTTACTATACCTGCAAAGATAATAAGACTAATACCGTTACCAATACCTCTTTGAGTGATTTGTTCACCAATCCACATCAAAATCATAGTCCCAGCTAACATACTAAATGCAGATACCAAAATAAAAGTATTACTATCAATCATTATCGCACTCTCACCATTTCTTCCAGTCATACTTTGTAACCCCACGCTTACACCTATTGCTTGGATTAATGTAATAGCAACGGTTGCGTATCTAATTACTTGCATGTATTTCTCCATCTCCTCTTTTTTGAGTCTACCAAGATTAGGAAAAGTTGCTGCAAGTAATTCCATGATAATCGAGGCTGTGATATAAGGCATAATTCCAAGTGAAATGATTGATAGTCTACTTACTGCATTACCACTAAACATGTTTAGCATACCTAATGCATCGCCTGAGTGAGAAGTAAAAAAGTCTTTTACCACATCTATGTTTACTCCTGGGACTGGCACATAGGCTAAAATTCTATATACCAGTAAAAATCCAAGAGTAATCAAAATCTTTTTTGCTATTATGTTCATATTACTTTCCAGATGTTGTTATGTTTTCGTCTTTAATTTTATCTCTTAAAGTTTTAGCTTCACTTCCGATAAGTTTTACTTTTTTGATACTTTTTTTGAATTTTACAATTGGTTGTAAAGTCTCAAATGTAATTTCCGCTAATTCCAAAATAGCCGGATATTTAGCTACATTAATAGCAAGAGGTTTTTCTACTCTACTGTTGAATCCAACTTTTGGTAATCTTCTTTGAAGTGGTTGTTGCCCACCTTCAAATCCGATTTTTTTAGAGTAACCGCTTCTTGATTTAGCACCTTTTTGTCCTCTCGCAGCAGTTTTACCATGTCCACTTCCTTGACCTCTACCAAGTCTTTTTTCTTTGTGAGTCGAACCTGCTGCCGGTTTTAAGTTATGTAATGCCATAGCACCAACCTTTATTTTTTAGTTTTAATTCTTGTTAAAGCACCAATAGTCGCTCTAACTAAATTATGAGGCTCGTTTGAACCTAATGATTTTGTAAGAATATCTTTGATTCCCGCAAGCTCTAATACCGGTCTAACTGCACCACCTGCAATTGTCCCTGTCCCTTCACTTGCTGGTTTAAGTAAAATTACGCTTGAATTATATTTGTTTTGGATATCGTGGTTGATTGTCGTTCCATGGATTGCTCCACTAATATCAACTAACGATTTGAACGCATCATCAATCGCTTTTTTAATTGCATCTGGCACCTCTTTTGCTTTACCAGTCCCTACTCCTACGATTCCTTTGTGGTTTCCAACTACTACTAATGCGTTAAATCTAAATCTTCTACCACCTTTAACAACTTTCGTAATTCTACCTACGTTTACTACAACTTCTTCAAATTCTTCTTTGTTTATATCTTTTACATTTATAGCCATCATCACACCTTATAGTTTAA
>JAADDX010000079.1 GCA_013153685.1 Campylobacterota bacterium
AAATGAAAATAAGGAAATTTATCTAATAGGAATAAACTTCGATGAAGAAAAAAGAAATATAAGTAAGTTTGAGTGGGAGAAGGTATGAAAAAAATTTTAATAACCGGTGGTGCAGGATTTATAGGAAGTCATTTATGCAAAAGGCTTTTAGATGAAGGAAATGAGATAATTTGCTTGGATAACTTTTTTACCGGAAGTAAAGAAAATATCCTTGATTTGATGGATAATCCATTTTTTGAAGTGGTTCGTCATGATGTAGAGGAGCCAATCTTGCTCGAAGTTGATGAGATATACAATCTCGCTTGCCCTGCAAGTCCTATCCACTATCAATTTGATCCGGTAAAAACTATCCGAACAAGTGTAATGGGGGCGATTAATATGCTTGATATTGCCAAAAGATGTAAAGCCAAAATCCTTCAAGCATCCACAAGTGAAGTGTATGGAGACCCAGAGGTTCATCCGCAAAATGAGGAATATAGAGGAAATGTGAATCCAATTGGGATTAGGGCTTGTTATGATGAGGGCAAAAGATGTGCTGAAACTTTATTTTTTGATTATCATCGCGAATATAATGTCGATATTAAAGTAATTAGGATTTTTAATACTTATGGACCAAATATGGCTATAAACGATGGTAGGGTTGTAAGTAATTTTATAATCCAAGCGTTACAAAACCAAGATATTACTATTTATGGAGATGGAAGCCAAACAAGAAGTTTTCAATATGTAGATGATTTGATAGATGGTATGACAAAAATGATGGCTTCAAGTGAGACTGGACCTATAAATTTGGGTAATCCAGATGAATTTACTATTTTGGAATTAGCCAAAAAAGTGATACAATTAACCAATTCAAAAAGTAAAATTGTATTTAAGCCACTTCCACAAGATGACCCAAAACAAAGAAAGCCAGACATCACAAAAGCTAAAAAAGCTTTAAATTGGAAGCCGACAGTCAAACTTGAAGAAGGGCTTGTAAAAACGATAGAATATTTTAATCAACAACTAAAGGATAAACAATGAATTACAAAATAGAAGATATATCATACACAGTAACAGAATATTGCCCAGGACCTTGTAGATATTGTAGTATGTGGAAATTACCAGACCAAAGAGATAAAGAATTAAACCAAAAAGAATTGGACTCTATATTTTCATCTAAATATTTAGACCTAAAAAAAGTACATATTACAGGAGGGGAGCCTCATTTAAGTGATACTTATCTAAAAGCAGTGGATAGTATTTATAAATTTCATAATGACGTGGTAATTGATTCGCCAATTACGGGGTGGTATCCAGATAGACACGAGGAAATTGCAAAATATGTGCTAAAAAAATTTCCTCTTTATAGACTTGATATTTCTCTTGATGGCGATGAAGAAACTCATAGCAAAATTAGACTTCATAAAGATGGATTCAAAAAATCTATCGAAACGATTGAGAGACTAAAAAAGTTAAAAGGTGTATTACTTAGATTTCAATTTACCATTTATAAAGAAAATTATCATTTAATTGAATGGATGTATAATTTTGCAAAAGAGATGGGAGTAGGGCTTTATATCGGTTATGGAAGATACAATCCAGAGAGATACAGAAACAAAAAAGATAACGTAACCAAAAAAGAATTGAGTGAAGATGATTTTATTTTTACAGATGAGGAACTTGCGGAAATTGATAGACAACTTAAAAATATCGGATATGATAAAAGCAGATATGAGAGCAAATATTTGCTTCAAAAAGCGGTATTCGAGGGGCAAGATATCAAGTTTAACTGCTACATGGGAGCAAGAAATATAGATATAGACCCTTATGGAAATGTATATCCGTGTCTTTTATGGCTTCCATACTTAAAATTTGGAAATATCAAAGAAGAGGGAAGCTTTGATGCAGTCTTAGAAAAAGGCAAAGGAGTATTAGACAAAATCGAAAAAGGTGTTTGCCATAAAGATTGTCTTTATACTTGTGCTAATAAATGCGAAATAATTGAACCAAATGTAAAAGCGGTGGGAATGAGAAATTATTCAAGTAAATATTCATTTGCTTTTTGTGAAGGAGATATAATCGAACTGAATCCATGGTGGAAAAAAGAGTATCAAGAAAAAGGTATCATCTAATGAAAGATACTCTTTTTGATGAATGGAATGTAGTTAAAAAGGAAATAGATAAAAAGGATATTATTTTAAAGTTTAAGCAAAGGGATATTTTTTTCATAAATTTAGGACAAAACATAGGGTATGAGCAACATGGCAAAGGCAAGGAGTTTTTAAGGCCGGTTTTGATTTTAAAAAAATTTAATAGTAGATTTTTTTTGGGAGTATTATTGACTACTAAACCTAAAAATAATCAATTTTATTACAAAATAGGGGAAAATTCATACGCAATTTTATCTCAAATAAGAACTTTTGATGCTAAAAGATTACGTTATTTTGTAAAAAGATTGAATGATAATAAGTTTTTTGAAGTTATTGCAAAAATAGAAAATTTACTCCCAAAAAGGGAGAGCGGACTAACGTCCAATTTTGTAAAGAACATTATACCACAAAAAGATAAAAATTCAAAATATATTTGGTTTGATTTAGTAACGCCAAAGTCGGTTTTATTTTTTAAACCCATGATTGACAAGCTCAAAGAATTAAATTACAATATTTTAGTCACTGCAAGAGAGGGAAGCGGATATAGCGAAGTTGTGGAATTACTCAAACTGTATAAGATTGATTTTATCAATCGTGGGGTATTTGGAGGTGGAGATTTAAGAGATAAGCTTGAAGCTTCTATTCATAGGCAAAAAGAGCTAATGGAGCTTGTAAGCGAATATAATATTGTAAAACTTATATGTTTAAGTAGCGTAGATGCGGTAAGAGTGGCGTTTGGGCTAGGACTTCCTGTATGTAATTTTTATGATATTCCTCTTAGCGATTATAAGACAAATTTTAAAAAAGCTTTACCGCAAGCAAGGCTTACAATACCGCTTGCTACAAAGATGTTTAAGCCTTTTGTAGTGCCTGATGAAGTTATTTTAAGGTTTGGACTTGAAAAAGAGCAGATTTTTGAATACAACTTCATAGACCCCCTTATTTGGCTAAAAGATTTCAAATATGATGAAACATATGTCAAAAATATTTATAAAAGATATAATATCGATAGAAGTAAATTTACGATTTTGATTCGTGAAGAGGAATATAAAGCAAGCTATGTCGATAAAAAATATCCGTTTCTTTATGAAGCACTACCAGAAATTTATCAAAAATTTGATGCAAATATTATCATTATTCCGCGATATGAAAGTGATTATCTAAAAAAGGAATTTCCTTTTGCATATGTGCTTGAAGAGAAAATTATACTTCAACATTTGCTTAAAGATGTGGATTTGTTTATTGGTGGTGGAGGGACTATCAATACCGAAGCTTGTTTTTTAGGCACTCCTACAATTTCCACAAGAAGTTTTATATCTCACTATGATAAATGGCAAATTGATAATGATTTGATGGTATGGACGAATAATAAAGATGAGCTTATGCAATATGTCCAAGATGCTCGAGATAAAAAACTAATAGTCAATATTCAAGCCATTAAAAATATGACTATTGATTTGGATCAAATTATTGAGCGTTGTATTTCGTAATTATCTTTGATATAATTTGATAGTATAAACTATATGATTATAAAGGATAATTTTGGTAATTTGGCTACTTGGGATTAGTGGGAGTGGTAAGACAACTCTTGCAAAAGAATTAAAAAAACACTTTGATAAAATACATCAAAAAAGCTATATAATCGATGGTGATTTGATAAGAGATTTTTTTGATAGGGATTTGGGATATTCAAAAGAGGAAAGAATAGCAAATATCAAAAGAGTGCTTATTAGTGCCAAAGTTTTAGAGGATAATGGTATTATTCCAATAGTAGCTAACATTTCTCCTTTTCAAGAACTCAGAGATTTTGCAAAGCAAAAATTTCAAAACTACGTAGAAATATATCTAAAAAGAGATATTGATACTATCACAAATAAAGATTTCGTATATAGCGATAAAAACGTAATTGGTGTGGATATGGAGTTTGATGAACCGACTAATCCGGATTTGGTGATAGATACTTCTAAAAAAAGCATTAATGAGAGTTTAAAGGAAATTTTAGAAATAATAGAGATTAAAACGAATAAATTTGATAGTTGGAATGAAATTAAGAAACAAACAGATAATATCCAAAGAAAAATCACAATCAAGCCAAGGGAAATTTATTGGGTAAAAGTAGGATATAATATTGGTATGGAAATTTATGGTAAGGGTGATAATTTTGCAAGACCTGTGATTGTCGTAAAAAGATTAACAAAAGATTTGTTTTTTGGTATTCCACTTTCTATGCAGATAAAACAAGGTGATTATTTTTATACTTTTGAATATGTTAACAAAGAAAGAGGATTATTACAAAATAGTGCTTTACTTTTGCAAGCTAAAATATTTAGTGTTAAGAGAATAATGAATAAAAGCGGTATGATAAACAAAAATGATTTTGATGAGATTATTAAAAGATTTAATCAAATGATAGCCCCTTCTTAACGAAGGGTGTGCCCGCAGGCTAATTATCAAATAAATTATATCAAAAAAAGGTAAAAAATGCAAATAAATAGCGAAACTCTACAAGATGTTATCAATATAAGCGTAGGACTTTTTGCTCCACTTACAGGTTTTATGGATAGTAAAGATTATAGAAGCGTAGTGGATAATATGACTTTAGCAAATGGTGAAGTTTGGACTATTCCTATCACACTTGATAGCCAAGAGATGATAAGTGATGATGAAATTTATCTTGAATATAATGGTAAAAAAGTAGCAAAAGTAGAAGTAGAGGATATTTACAAAATAAAAGATGATGATATTTTAAAAGTGTATAAAACTACCGATACAAATCACCCAGGAGTCAAAAAAGAGCTTAATCGCGGTAAATATAGAATAGGTGGTAAGGTAATTTTGCTTGATGAGAGCCTAAAAGAAAATAGCCTCAATCCAGCCAAAACAAAAAAACTTTTCAAAAACAAAACAGTAGCCGGATTTCAAACAAGAAATATCCCCCATAAAGCTCACGAATATTTGCATAGACTTGCACTTGAATTTTGCGATGCACTTTTTATAAACCCACTTGTTGGTTGGAAAAAGAAAGGGGATTTTAGTCAAAAGGCGGTAGAAGCAGGATATAAAGCTTTGATAGATAATTATTATACCAATCTTAATATTTATTTTGATACTCTAAAAACTCCTATGCGTTATGCAGGACCAAGAGAAGCAATATTTCACGCAATTATTAGAAAAAATCTAGGTTGCACCCATTTTATCATAGGAAGAGACCATGCGGGAGTTGGGGAGTATTATGGTAAATATGAAGCCCAAGAGTTAGCAAAAAAACTTCAAGATAAGCTTGATATTAAAATACTTCTATTTAAAGAGCCTTATTATTGCCCTAAATGCGAACAAATTGTAAGTGAGAATTGTTGTGGGCATGATGATATAGTAAGGATTAGTGGAACAAAGATTAGAAAAATGTTAAGTGAAGGTAAGGTCCCACCAAAAGAACTTATGAGAAAAGAAGTAGCCCAAGCAGTGATTGAATTAAAAGAGGATATGTTTATAAGGCATTAGTATGAATGAGATAATAAAAATAGATGATGTAAAAAGCAAAATATACACAATAAGAGGTAAGCAGGTAATGCTTGATAGGGATTTAGCGGAGCTTTATGGAGTTGAAACAAGAAGAATAAATGAACAAGTAAAAAGAAATATAGAAAGATTTGATGATGATTTTATGTTTCAATTAACAAATGAGGAGTTTGAAAACTTGAAATCTCATTTTGCGACATCAAGTTGGGGAGGTGTAAGAAAACTACCTTATGCATTTAGCGAGCAGGGTGTTTATATGCTTGCTACTGTATTAAAATCAAAAACAGCAATAGAAGTTACAAAGCAAATTATGAGAACTTTTACGAAAATGAGAGAATTTTTATCAAATAACAATCTAATGTTTGAAAGATTTGAAAGGATAGAGACTCGCTTATCAATTCACGATAAACAAATTAACAAGCTTTTTGATGCACTGCAAACAAAAAAAGCAACACAAGGTATTTTTCACAACGGGCAAATTTATGATGCTTATGCTTTTATCAATGATTTACTAAAAAGTGCGAAAAAAGAGGTAATTTTAATAGATAACTATATAGATGATAGTATTTTAACACTTTTTAGCAAATATGATGTAAAATATACTATCATTACCA
>JAADDX010000027.1 GCA_013153685.1 Campylobacterota bacterium
AAACGAACGTTGAAATACAACTACAATTTACTCCAAAATGAATTGAAGAAATTAAAAGTATTATTATCTATTCTAAAAGACGGTGGAGTATACCATCGAAAAATCCCGCTTAATATAGCCGGAAAGAATTATTTTGAAAAAACTTACACATTCAAAAAAGATACATTATCAATAGAGGTGATCAATCTACTACCAAAGGTTGATTTCCTACAACGTAAATCCAAACAACTATACGATATTACTGATAAACTTTTAGATAATTTGTCAAATATCCATAAAAACTATATTGTTATTAAACGGATGCGTAAAAAGATCGTAATGTTTTCTAAAGAGCTTGAGGCGGTATTTCGTAGAATGGTTGAGAATAGTAATAGATTATTTTACGATTCGCAAACAAAATTGGATAATTTTGAAAAACAGCTCAATATGCAGATGAAATTTTATCAAGATTTAGAGTTTATGTTGATTATAGCGTTGATATTGGCGTTTATAGTAATTGGGTATATCGTAATTAAAGAATTGTTGAGCTTGAATAAAGCGTTGAGTGAAAAATTATATACCGATAAACTCACCAAAGTTTACTCTAGAGAGAAATTAGAAGAGGTTAAATTTGGCGATAATTCGGTTCTTATTCTCATCGATATAGATGATTTTAGTAGTATTAATGAGTTATATGGTGTGGAGAAAGGAAATAAAGTATTGCAAGTAATTGCCAATAAGCTCAAACATTACAACCCTTATTGGGATGTATTTAGAGTAAGCTCAGATGTATTTGGACTATATATCCACGATATTTCCAATATGTTTATCAATATAGATGAGAAGGTAGAAGCGATTAAGAAGCATATCATGTTTGAGTCTATTATCTTTGATGATGAAGTTATAGATATCAATATCACACTCGGTGTAGCAATAGGGAAGAATGCTTTGCATAATGCTTTGATTGCTTTGCATATGGCGAAAAACAACAACGTCTCTTACGAAATCTTTACGAATGATGAATCGTTTAAAAAACAGATTGAATTCAATAAAACGTGGCAAAAAGAGATTAAATATGCAATTGCGGAGAGTAGAATAGAGCCGTTTTTCCAAGCGATTGTGGATAAAGATAAAAATGTAGTCAAATATGAATGTTTAATGAGACTCAAAAAAGTAGAAAACGATCATATCAAATATATCCCACCGTTTTTTCTAGATATAGCTACTAAAACCAAACAATATTTAGCTTTATCAAGACTTATGATCGAAAAAACGTTTAAGGCGTTTGCAGATGGCGGGGAGTTTAGTATCAACCTTAACTACATGGATATCAAAAGCAAGACAACAAGAGATTTATTGGAACATTTGATTAATTTTTACGATGCTAAAAATAGAGTGACATTTGAGATACTAGAGAGTGAGGGTATTGATGATTATGAATCAATTTCCAAATTTATTGAGCATTTCCGTAAATATGGAGTTAAAATAGCGATTGATGATTTTGGAAGCGGGTATAGTAACTTTAAGAGAATCATGGCTATTCAGCCAGATTATATTAAATTTGACGGAAGTTTAATAAAAAATATTGACAACGATAGGCAATCATACATTCTTGTGAGAAACTTGGTAAATTACGCTAAAGAACTAGATATCAAAACCGTAGCCGAATTTGTGCATTCAAAAGATGTATTTGATACTTGCGTGTATTTGGGTATCGATTATTTCCAAGGATTTTGGATTTCTGAACCTACCAAAGATAAGCAATGAATTTATTTGAAAAAAATATCAAATATTTCTACGAGCATATCCCGTCATACTATCAGCTCATCACTAGCATCAAAACTAGGCGTTTTGTTATCAAAAATAACAATATCTACGATACCCACACCAACTCTTACTTCTATCCTACCCAAAATGGCCAAAGCCTAATGGAACAAGTAAGTGAGCTTTATGCTAATAATCCTATGAAAAATAACTTATGGCACAAGCTTTTTTTACTCAAACATTTGCCAAGTTATGATGAGAAAATATTGCCTATTACCTCTAAAATATGTAATGAGATTGTGCAAGTAGCTAAAGATAGCCCATCTTATGTGCATGATTCGTATATCTTTCAGCCCAAATTTCTCCACACCGTATCTATCTTTGGGATTGGTAGTGGATTACATATCCAAAAACTCACCCAAAAATACAAATTCCAATCACTCTTTGTATACGAACCTGAGCCGGAGTTTTTTGCAATTAGTTGCTATTTTGTGGATTGGCAACAAATATTTGAAGAGCTTGATGATAGGTTTTATCTATTTGTTAAGGGGCATATCGATACAAAAGTACTCAAATCATTTTATGATACTAGAACCATCACTTCAAATTTCCTAAGGGTGAGTTTTAGCACTTATGAGAGTGACAAGATCAAAGAAGCAAGAGATGAGTTTTTTTTGGCGAATATTTCCAATAAAAGAGGATGGGGGAGTTTTGAGGATGAGAGCGTTGGATTTAGGAATCATTTAAATAATATCAACAAAAATATCCCGATCTTATCTAGCACTTCCAAGATACAAGCACCTATTTGCGTAGTGGCTAATGGTGCAAGCTTGAATAACGATATCGAATGGATACGACAAAACAAAGACAATATGATTATTATATCCGTAGGAACAGCGATAAGACCACTGCTTAAAGCCGGTATTGATAGCGATTTTCATATAGAAATAGAGAGAATGCCGAAGTTAGTGGATATTCTAAAAGATAGTCTCAAACAATACAAAGGCTACTTTGTAGGTGCAAGTGTAATTGACCCTCGCCATTTCCGTATAGCCAAAAAACCTCTTATGTTTGTGCGTGATGCCTCAAGCACTACTGGTGTGAGTAATTTTTATTTAGATTTTTGTTCTCCGATGGTAGGAAATACCGGATTTAGTTTTGCGGCACATTTTAGTAATGAGATTTATATGGTCGGATTTGATGTTGGGTTTAAAAAAGGTAAAAGAGTCCATGCTAGTGGAAGTTTATATGATGATTTGGATGATTATGAAGAAGGTTCTAGTGTGAGAGGAAATTTTAGCGATGATGTGTATTCTAATGATTTGTTAAATTTATCTAGACAATCTTTAGAGATGGCTATTTCGATACTAAAGCCAAATAAAGTATACAATTTGAGCGATGGAGCGTTTATACACGGCACTATCCCCAAACGAAGTCATGATATCACACTACCCAAACTTACCAAACGCAAATATATCAAGCAAATACTCAAACATTTCAAAAAAGATAAGATTAGATTGTTGAATTATGCTGGGTTTTTGGATTTGTATAAAAACAAAATCATCGAATTATTATCACAACAGCCAAAAGATAGATTTGAGATTATGGAAATAATAGATAAGATTAACGAATATACGCTAGTATTTTTGAGATACGAACCAGCTGTTGGGACCCTTATGAAGGGTAGCGTTTGGCATATTTTAAATGCGATTTATTTATCTATCCATAAATGTGACGTTAGTGAATATCCAAAGATGGTCGAAGTAGTCAAAAAACATTTCGATAAATATCAACTACCGACTACTAACTCCCACTAAATTCACGTTATAGTATGGATAAATATGTGAATTTTTGCTATAATAACCCAAAAAAACAAAAAGGTAAAATATGGGCATGACAATAACTGAAAAAATTTTTTCTCACCATATAAATAGAGAAGTAAAAGCGGGTGAGATTATTAGATGTGATGTGGATATGACTATTGGAAATGACATTACTACTCCAATTTCAATCAAAGCATTTAAAGAAAGTGGAGCAGAGAAACTTGCAAAGCCGGATAATTTCGCGATAGTTTTAGATCATTTTATCCCTGCAAAAGATATAGCAAGTGCAAATCAAGCTAAAATAAATAGAGATTTTGCTTATGAACATAACCTTAAACATTTTTTTGATGAAAAAAGAATGGGTATTGAGCATAGACTTTTACCAGAACATGGGCTTATTATCCCTGGTGATGTGATTATTGGAGCAGATAGCCATACTTGTACCCATGGAGCATTGGGGGCATTTGCTACTGGAATGGGAAGTACTGATATTGCTTTTAGTATGATTACAGGGACAAGTTGGTTTAAGGTACCAGAGAGTATCAAGGTGGTATTTAACGGTAAAAGAGGGGAATATGTTTATGGTAAAGATTTGATTCTTGAGCTTATTAGACAAATTGGAGTGGATGGTGCATTATACAAATCACTCGAATTTGTGGGAGATACAATAGAAGAATTACCAATGGATGATAGAATGTCGCTTTGTAATATGGCTATTGAAGCAGGTGCAAAAAATGGAATAGTAGCCTATGATGATATTACAAAAGCATTTTTAGATGATGTAGCAAAAAATCATGAGTTAAGAAGCAAGCCTATAATTCACTATTCAGATGATGATGCTATTTATTCACAAGTGATTGAGATTGATGTAAGCAAACTTGAACCAGTAATAGCATATCCATTTTTACCAAGTAATGGAAAGCCAATAAGTCAAGCCGTAAAAGATGATATTGTAATAGATCAAGCATTTGTGGGAAGTTGTACAAATGGGACTTTGAGTGATTTAAGAATAGCAGCAAATATCCTAAAAGGGAGAAAGATTGCTAAAAAAGTGAGAATGATCGTAACTCCGGCAACTCAAAGAATTTATAAACAAGCAGAAAGTGAAGGTTTGATTGATATTTTTATTGATGCGGGTGCAGTAGTATCTAATCCTACTTGTGGAGCGTGTCTTGGAGGATATATGGGGATTTTAGGTGATGGTGAGAGATGTGTATCTACTACAAATAGAAATTTTAGAGGTAGAATGGGTGCAAGAAGTAGTGAAGTGTATCTTGCAAATTCAGCAGTGGCTGCTGCAAGTGCTATTGTAGGTAAAATAGCCGATCCGCGAGATTTATAATAAGGATAGAGTATGTTGGATATAGGTTTTAGTGAGTTTTTAGTTATTGTTGTATTGGCAATTTTGGTATTGGGTCCAGAGAAGTTGCCAGATGCTCTTAAAGATATAGCACGCTTTATCAAAAAGACCAAGAAGATGTGGCGTGATGCGACTAGTGATATTACCAAAGAATTAGAAATGGAAGAGATGAAAGAAGAGCTAAAGAAATACAAAGACGAGCTTAAACATCTCCAAGATGAAACCAAACTACCAGACATCAACACACCAGTAGATACCTTTGGTAGCAGAGACATGAAAGATTTCCTAAAGAGTTAACATGCAAAATAAGTATAAATTACTCATCATTGAAGACTCACGAACCTTTAACAACATGCTAAAAAGGGCATTAGACGATATTGCGACCCAAATTGTGCAGACGTTTACGTTTGAAGAAGCAGAAGAGGCTCTTAAGAGCGATACTTTTGATTTTATTTTATTAGATTTGGTATTACCAGATGGAGAGGGTGAGGAGCTGCTTGAGATGTTGCCGCGGAAATTACGACAAAAAACTATTGTCCTAAGTGGTGATGAAGAAGCTGAGAGACGAAGCCATGTATTTGAGCTTGGGATTTTGGATTATTTCTCAAAGCTTAATCCTTTCCATATGATTATCAACGAGATTAAGTCGTTAATCGCATCGTTAGAAGGAAATAGGCAAATTAATATACTAGCAATTGATGATTCATCTTTTATGCGACGAAAAATCCAAAACATTCTAGCACCGCGTCAATATAATCTCACATTTGCCAAATCTGCAGAAGAGGGGCTTGAGTATCTCAAACAACAACAATTTTATCTAATTTTGTTGGATATTGAATTGCCAGGAATGAGTGGTGTTGATTTCTTAGAACTTATCAAAAAATATAAGAAATTTTTCTATATCCCAGTAATTGCTATTAGTGGAAATGATGCACCGCATATCGTAGCACGATTACTCAAACAAGGTGCGAATGATTTTATTAAAAAACCCTTTATTACAGAGTATTTTTTACTAAAATGTAATTTGCAAATCAAAAATTACCAAAATATCAAACTCATCAAACAACAAGCAATTGAGCTTAAAAAAGCTGAAGAAGTCAAAAGCAGATTTTTGGCTAATATGTCGCATGAGATTCGCACCCCTTTAAATGCTATTTTGGGCTTTATTACGTTATTAAGAGATAAGCAATTAGACCAAGAGAGCAAGAAGTATTTAGAAATTATCCACAGTTCGTCTAAGAGTTTGTTAAATATCTTAAATGATATTCTAGATTTTTCCAAAATCGAATCTGGGAAGTTAACTATCGAGCATATAGATTTTAGCCCTATGGCGGAATTGATGTCTGTAGTAGAGCTTTTTACTCTCAAAGCTCAGGAGAAAAATATCAAAATTATCTCCAAAATCCAGAACTTACCGCCTTGTGCCAACTCAGATCCGGTGCGAATCAAACAAGTGATTATGAATCTATTAAGCAATGCTATTAAGTTTACTCCAGAGGGGAAAAATATCTATGTAGATATCTCTTATGATGATGGTATGTTGCATGTATCAATCCAAGATGAGGGTATTGGACTTACTGTGCAACAACAACAAAAGATATTCAATCCTTTTACCCAAGCTGATGATTCTATCACTAGAAAATACGGTGGAACCGGTCTTGGTTTGACTATTAGTTATCAAATTGTCAAATTATTAGGAGGGGAGCTTAAAGTAGAGAGTGAGGTAAATAAAGGAAGCAGATTTTATTTTGATATCCCTTTAGAAGCAAAAGATAAGCAAGTCCCTACCCAAACATTATCACTCCAAAAATCTTTTAGCGATGCAAAAGTGTTGATTGTAGAAGATAATAAAGCTAATCAAATGTTTTTGGAAGTAATTCTCAAAAAACTCGGACTTGAATATGATGTGGCTGAAAATGGGAAAGAAGCTGTGGAGAGAGTAAAAGAGGAGGATTATGATGTGATTTTGATGGATGAGAATATGCCGGTGATGAATGGGATAGAGGCAACCAAACAAATTAGACAAATCCAAACACGTCATATTCCGATTATTGCAGTAACTGCAAATGCATTAAGTGGTGATAGACAGCGATTTTTGGATGCGGGACTTGATGAGTATATTCCAAAGCCAGTTGAGATAGATAGACTCAAACATGTCCTAAGTAAATTTCTAAAGGATGACAATGCACAATAACAAAGAAGAAATCAAAGATGAAGAACCGATGGAGATCGGATTTGGATTTGTAGCTAAGATTTTGATTATGGCAGCCGGACTTGTAGCACTTGTAGTGGGTATTCCTTATTTACTTATGAAATAGCTTCATTCCTATTTCATTTTTATAATTTACAATTGCACAAACATTTTAAGGAGTGCATATGAAGAAATTAGTATCATTATCATTAATTGCAAGTTTGGCATTGTCTGTAACATTGAAAATAGATAATACCAAATACCAAAGAACAATACCTACAACCACCACTACCATTACATCGTTTGCACCGATTGTAAAAAAGGTAATTCCAAGTGTGGTAAACATTTCTACTACCAAAGTAGTAAAGACTATTATCCCAGATATTTTCAAAGATCCGTTTTTTGGACAGTTTTTTGGTCATTTACCAAAGAAAAGAGTGGAGAAGGCACTAGGAAGCGGTGTAATTATCTCTAAAGATGGTTATATTGTAACAAATAATCACGTCGTAAGTCACGCTAAAGAAATCGTAGTATTTATCAAAGATAAAAAATACAAAGCCAAACTAATCGGGACAGATCCTAAAACCGACTTAGCGGTAATTAAAATCTCAGGTGTTAATCTCCAACCAATCACATTTACAGATAGTGCAAATATCCAAGTAGGGGATATGGTGCTTGCGATTGGAAATCCTTTTGGGCTTGGAGAGACCGTAACTCAAGGTATTATTTCTGGGATTAATAGGGATAGAGTAGGGATTAATGAATATGAAAACTTTATCCAAACTGATGCTGCTATTAACCCAGGAAATAGTGGAGGAGCTTTGGTGGATTTAAAAGGTAGATTAGTTGGGATTAATTCCGCAATTATCTCTAAAAGTGGCGGAAATAACGGAATCGGATTTGCAATACCGAGTAATATGGTAAGATTTGTAGCCAATTCGTTGATTGCAAATGGAAAGGTTGTAAGAGGATATTTGGGAGTAGAAATTAGCGATATCAATAAAGACAACGTGGCACTTTATGGGATAGATTATGGAGTGCTTGTTAATAAAGTAATGCCAAAGAGTGCAGCAAGCCAAGCAGGTTTACGAGCGGGAGATATTATTGTGGCAATTAACGGTAAAAAAATAAAGGATGCTGCAAGTCTTAGAAATAAGATCGCATTTTTAGGTGCTGGTAGCAAGGTTACGCTAAAAGTTTATAGAAATTCTAGATTTATTTCGCTAACAACTACTCTTAAAAAGCTTCAAACATTAAAAGCCAAAGTAGACTTACTAAAAGGTGCACTCTTAACACAAGAGGGAAATAAGGTAATTATCTCACAAGTCTTACCAAAATCACCGGCATATCTTATCGGTCTACAAAAAAATGATATCCTTGTTGCTGTAAGGACTATTAAGACTAAAAAATGGGTAAAAGTGCATTCGATTAGTCAATTGAATGATTTATTAAAAGGACTTACTCACTCACAAGCATTGCTCCAAATCCAAAGAAATAATGAAATTGTAATTGTGCAAATCTAACCAAATGCAACTCACCGACGAACAACTCCATATCCTAAACGCCCTCAAAAAAGGGCTTCCTCTTGCAAAAGTAGTCGCTTTTGCGGGTAGCGGAAAGACTACTTTGTTGTATCATATTGCCAAACACACCAAAGGTAGAAAGCTTTATTTGGCATTTAATAAAGCTATAGAATTAGAAGCTAGAGAGAAGTTTGTAGGTGTGAATACGATAGTAAAAACCACGCATGCATTAGCTTATAATTTTGTTATCAATCGTTATGGTTATAAACTAAAGCAAAATTATTCTACTATGGAAATTACTCATTTATATAGCGTGGATTACAAAATAGCATATCAAGCCAAGATGATTTTGGAGAGTTTTTGTAATAGTGCTCATATCACATTTGATACTTCTAATATGACTCCACCCAAAGAGCTTGCCATGCAAATGTTTGATGATATGCTAAACAAAAAAATCGACGTTACACATTCGTTTTATTTGAAGAAATTTCAAATTGATCTTGCTTTAGGAAATACTTATTTGCCGCGATACGATATGGTATTACTTGATGAAGCCCAAGATACCAACGATGTAACGCTATCTATCTTTTATAACATTCCAGCAATACAAAAAGTAATAGTAGGAGATAAACATCAGCAAATTTATTCTTTTAGAGGCAGCATCAATGCGATAAGCAAGATCCAAGCACAGATTTTTTATCTGACTTATTCGTTCCGTTTTAATGAAAAAATCGCTTTTAAGGCTAGTAACTTTTTGCGTATATTCAAAAACGAACAACACACTATCAAAGGGTGCTACAAATCCACTTCTATCCAAACCACAGCGATTATTGCTAGGACGAATGCTGAGTTGATATTGCAGATGAAACATCTTATTGAAGATGATAAACCATTTAAGACAGTTCGTCCACCATATAATATTTTTGCTTTGGCACTTAATTTACGCAAACTTTTATATCAAGAAAAATTGGACGAGTCATTTAGATATCTAAATAGCTTTTATACCGAATTTAAGCACCTATCATCAGCTAAAAAACACTACTATGATTATGATATCTTAAATTACATCGGGGATGTGGTAGAGGATGATGTGGAGTTTTTAAGTGCTCTTAAAGTAGCCAAAATCAAAAACCTTCATAATATCTATAAACATGCACAAGAATACTACACACAACCATCCAACTTATACCTCACTACAGCACACACTTCAAAAGGTTTGGAGTTTGATGAGGTGCAGTTGTGTAGTGATTTTTTGTGTTATCGCTCTATTGCAAGCTGGTTTGTAACTAACGATATTATCTCGCCTATGCAAGAGGGATATTTGGAATATTTCCGCACACACTGCAAAGATCAGAAATATATTGATGAGCTTAATTTGTATTATGTGGCTTTAACACGTGCTAGAGTCAAAGTAGTGGATAAAACGGATTTTAACTACCTCACCCAACAAAACGCTCAGCTTAATATAGAAAATGCGATACAAGAATTGCTTCAAAAAGGCTCTAATGAATGAATTTGGTAATTGTATAAAATTTATACAATCGTTTTTATGTTTTTTTAAGAAAATAATAATATAATACTGCATAAAAAAGATAAAAGGAGACGATATGACACCAGCGGAATTTTTAGCTGAATGTAAAGAAAGAGAGATTGAGTTTATTGATTTTAGATTTACTGATATCAAAGGAACATGGCATCACGTAACGTATGATATCGATAGCGTAGATGAAGATACTTTTAAAAACGGGTTACCGTTTGATGGGAGTAGTATCCCAGCATGGCAACCAATCAACGAATCTGATATGATTTTAATGCCGGATTTAGAGATCGGGACTCATTTTGAAGATCCATTTACGGCAGACCCTACAATGGTAGTATTTTGTGATGTATTGGATACTAACTACAATCCATACCACAAATGTCCAAGAAGTATCGCTAAAAAAGCACTTCAATATCTATCAGAAGCAGGTGTGGGTGATGTGGCGTATTTTGGACCAGAGAACGAGTTTTTCGTATTTGAAAATGTAGTAATTACAGACAAAATTAACGCACAAGCTTATGAAGTAGAATCAAGTGAGGGTGCATGGAATAGCGATACTCATTATGAAGATGCTTACAATACAGGACATAGACCAGGAACAAAAGGTGGATATTTCCCAGTAGCACCGGTAGATAGTATGGTGGATTTAAGAGCAGAAATGGTGCAAGTACTAAAAGAAGTGGGACTTAAAACATTCGTAGTGCATCACGAAGTAGCACAAGGACAAGGGGAAATCGGTGTGAGATTTGGAACACTTGTAGAAGCGGCGGATAACGTGCAAAAACTAAAATATGTTATCAAAATGGTAGCTCATCTAAATGGAAAAACAGCTACGTTTATGCCTAAGCCTCTATTTGGTGATAACGGAAACGGGATGCATGTGCATCAATCAATCTGGAAAGATGGTAAAAATACATTCTATGATGCAAACGGTTATGCGGGATTAAGTGATATTGCTAAAAAATACATTGCTGGAGTATTCGCACACGCTGATGCGGTAGCGGCATTCACAAACGCTTCTATGAACTCTTATAAAAGATTACAACCAGGATTTGAAGCACCAAATATCTTAGCATACTCTGCAAAAAATAGAAGTGCTTGTTGTAGAATCCCATTTGGTAGTGGAGAAAAAGCGGTAAGAACGGAATTTAGATTCCCAGATAGCTCATCTAACCCATACTTAGCGTTTACTGTAATGCTACTTGCAGGGCTTGATGGAATCAAAAACAATCTTGAGATTTATGAAGCTGCAAGAGAACCTTTAAATGAAGATTTATTTGAATTAAGCTTAGATGAAATCAAAGAAAGAGGGATTAGAACTCTACCAGCTACTCTAAGAGAAGCAATTTATGCTGTTGAGAAAGAATTAGATAATCCAAATAGTTTCTTAAAAGCTGTAATGAGCGATGATTTTATTAAAACATACATTGATTACAAATATGAAACAGAAATTCAACCAATCGAAGGTAGACCGCATCCTTACGAATTTATGACTACTTATTCTTGCTAAGAAGCCTTATGGCTTTTTGGCTAATTCATTTTAAATTCATATAACTACACTAAACTTTCATTACAAAAACAATATCAAACTTAAGGAGAGAGCGATGAAAAAAATCTTATCATCTATTGTTGTAGCTGGACTTTTAGCAACAAGTTCATTTGCAGCAGACAAAAAAACCGAAAACGTAAAACACAATGCAGTTGTAAAAGCGGAACAAAATGCTAATGTTGCACTTATTAAAGAGGCGGTAAAAGCACTAAAATACACTCAAGATGCATACATTTATCTAAATGATAAAAAAGTATCAAAAGCAAAAGATTCACTAAAAAAAGCGATTGGTGAATTGGCAATAGTATTAAATGCACCAAATGCACCGTATTTACTGCCAGTAAATGTGGATATTTCCGCTACTGAATATGTAGGAAATATCGCTAATATCAAAAAACAAGTATCACTTGCAAAAGATGCACTAGATAAAAACCAACTTCCTATTGCAAGAACTATCTTAAACAATCTCAAATCTGAGATAGATATCAGTACGCTAAATATTCCTCTTGCAACATATCCGCAAGCGATTCAATTAGCAATTAAATATCTAAATCAAAACAAAATTAACGAAGCAAAAGATATAATTGCAATGGCGATTCATACATTAGTAACGACTGATACTATTATTCCGATTCCTATCGTAAAAGCAAATGAATTAGTAAAAGCAGCAAGTGCGATTGCACACAAAAACAAAAAACAAGCTTTGAAATACTTAGCAGAAGCTAAGAAACAATTAGAGTTAGCACAAGCGTTAGGGTACACTTCAACAAGTGATACGACTTACAAAATGTTAACTGATGCTATTAGCACAATTCAAAGCAAATTAACTCATAACAAAAATACTGATTCGTTATTTGAACAACTTAAAAACAAATTAAAAGAATTCAAAGACAAAGCCGTATCTATTATCTCAAAATAAAAGGCTTTTCTTCTCCTTTTTTTGCCTTTTATTTGATATAATTTCCTCCAAACTAGCAAATCTATCAAATAGTTTTAGTTTATTCACAAAGGCAAATCATGCAAGTATACAAATTATCTTCTAATATCGATATAGTCTCTTATATGAAGCAGCTCAATGTAAGTGCTGGCGGTATTGAGATTATGTCAAAAAAAGCCAATTTAAACTTTTTTTTGATTAAAAACATTTATTGTGGGGCTAGCAATATCTTAAAGCAAGACGCTTTGAGTATTAATGCCGAATTGGTAGTGCCAATGGGTAGTGTGGATTGTAAGACGCGTTATCACGATGCTATTTTAATATGTAACGATAAACAACTAGAGATTTTAATTCGCAAAGAGCGACATCAACCTTTTGAGCTAAAAAAATTATCCAATCATCTCTTGCAATTTACCACTGCTAAAACATATCCGATTAAAATCATGGGGATTATTAACGCAAACGATGATAGCTTTTTTAGTGCGAGCAGATTTAACGATACTAATGCAATTGCGGCAATAGAACAAATGATAGCTGATGGTGCTCAAATTATTGATATTGGCGGCGTATCCTCTAGACCAGGGAGTAAGCATCCAGGTGTAGCAGAAGAACTAAGACGCGTAGAGCCTATTATCCGTGCTATTTATGCCAAAGGATTATACAAAAAAGCACTTTTTTCTATAGATAGCTTTTCGTATGAAGTGGTCAAATTAGCCTTGGATTGTGGTTTTGGGATTGTTAATGATATTACCGGTTTGAGTGATGAAAATATTGCAAGAGTTGCTGGTGAATATGGTGCAAGAGTGTGTATTATGCATATGCAAGGAAATCCGGAAAATATGCAAAACAATCCTTTTTATGATGATGTAATAGCACAAGTTGATGAGTTTTTTGCTAGGAGAATTGAGGTGGCTTTAAAACACAATGTAAATGATATTATTTTGGATGTGGGGATTGGATTTGGTAAAAGATTAGAAGATAATATTACTCTTATTAAACATTTAGAACATTTCACCCACTATGGTTATGAGCTTTTGGTAGGGGCAAGTAGAAAGAGTATGATAGATATGATTATCCCAACTCCTATAGAAGAGAGACTACCAGCAACACTAGCTATTCATTTAGAGGCTATTAGGAATAAAGCTTCTATTATTAGATGTCACGATGTCAAAGAACACAAGCAAGCAATCGAGGTTTTTAAACGTTTGTATTGATTTTGTGTGATTTTGTATATGCATGTTTTAAAACAAGTTTTTTTATGTTATAATTGCAAAAAAAGGAGATTAATATGGATATTAGCAAAATCAAACCAGGGAGTAACCCAGATAAAGTAAACGCTTTGATAGAAATTCCACTAGGAAGCAATATCAAATACGAAATCGATAAAGAAAGCGGGGCTATTGTATTTGATAGAATTATGTATTCTAGTTATCATTATCCGGCAAATTATGGATTTGTGCCAAATACATTGGCAAAAGATGGAGATCCGGCGGATATTTTGGTGCTTACTGATTATGCTCTTGTGCCGGGATGTGTGATAGCAGTGAGATTGATTGGAATGCTTATTATGGAAGATGAGAGTGGAATGGATGAGAAGTTATTGGCTGTGCCAGTTACTAAGCTTGATCCAACTTATGAGAATATCAAATCATACGAAGACTTACCGAAATTAACTCTTGATAGAATCAAAAATTTCTTTGAAACTTACAAAGCCCTTGAGCCAAATAAATGGGTAAAAGTAAAAGATTTCGTAGGAGTAAAACAAGCCCAAGAAATGCTTCAAGACGCCATTGATAATTACAAAGCGTAATTCGCTTTGAGGGCTTTTTATGATAGCACGGATACTAGAACACCAACCGATTGTGCGAGACGCGTTTAAAAAGCTAGATTATATCAGAGAAGAGTTTGACTTTACACAAGCAGATATATATTTTGATAAGATGATAGAGCTATTAGAGGATTTAGAAGGCTTATTGATTGAGCATTTTACAATCCAAGAGGAGTATCAAAGGAGAATTAATCCGCAAGTGGATAAGCTTATTTTGGAAAATATGCTAGTAAGAGAGATTTTATTACGTATGCTTAAGAAGCTCCAACAAGGTGCTATTGATAAAAATATAAATGTTTTTATGTTTTTTGAGGAATTTGAGGAAATTTTTAAGGCTTATTTCAAAAAAGAGAGCGAACTTTTTATATCAGAAATCAAAGAAGCGACTACACAAGAAGAATTTAGGATGTTAAATCAAGGGGTTAGTAATGTTAAAAGAATATGATCTAAACGATGTGATGGATAATCAATATGCTCAAATCATCACTAATAAAGGTTCTATTTGGGTGAAATTATACCCAAAAGAAGTAGCAAATACTGTGGCTAATTTTGCACATTTAGCAAAAAGTGGATTTTATGACGGGATTAAATTTCACAGAGTAATCCCAGGGTTTATGGCACAAGCTGGGTGCCCTTATTCAAAAGATGATACCAAAGGCATGGTAGGTACTGGAAATCCTGGATGGCGTATCAAATGTGAGACAGATGCAAAACGTCAAATTCACAATAGAGGTAGCATATCGATGGCTCATGCCGGACGGGATACCGGTGGTAGTCAATTTTTTATCTGTTTTACTCCATGCCCTCATTTAGATGGGATGCATACGGTATTTGGAGGTATTCAAAGAAACGATGAAGAGAGTTTTAAGGTGTTGGATACTATTAGTAAAGACGACGTAATTGAAACTATCAAAATCCACAAGGATAGATAATTGAAGTATTTTTATTCATCTACCGTATTTTTGCTTATAGGGCTTTATATCGCATATATTCTAGAAGGGTTTGCCGGCGTTTATATTGCTGCTTTGTTGGCATTGCTGGAAGTGAGTTTGAGTTTTGATAATGCAGTAGTAAATGCCAAAATTTTACAAACCATGCAGCCGATTTGGCAAAAAAGATTTATGACATGGGGTATGATTATTGCTGTATTTGGCATGAGGTTTTTATTTCCAATACTCATAGTTATGATTGTAGCTCATTTGGGATTTTTAGAGACATTGGATATCGCACTTCACGATCCGCAGAAATATCATCATATCCTATCTGCAAACGAAAAGTTGATTTTTGCATTTGGGGGAGCGTTTTTGTTGATGGTGTTTTTTGATTTCTTTTTTGAGAAAAAAGAGATCAAATGGATTAAGCTAATAGAGGATAATAAAGTGACTAATTCCTTGGGTAAAATATCGAATATAGAGCTAATCTTAGCTACTATTATCGGTATTGTGCTTACATATCATACTAGAAGTTATCAAATCGCTATTGCTTTTTATTTGGGTTTATTGGTTCATTCTTTGCTTGTGAGTGTAGATGAGTTATTTGATAGTGAAGCGATTAAGAATGGTTTGATGGGTTTTGTGTATCTGGAAGTGTTGGATGCTAGTTTTAGTTTCGATGGTGTGATTGGTGCTTTTGCTTTGAGCCAAAATATTTTTTTGATAATGATTGGTTTGGGTATAGGTGCTATGTTTGTAAGAAGTTTGACTATCTTTTTAGTCGAGAAGGGTGTATTAAATGAATATAAATATTTAGAACACGGTGCACACTATGCAATTGCGATTTTGGCAGTTATTATGCTGCTAAAAATATTTTTTCATATATCAGAAGAAATAACTGGAACGATAGGTATTTTGCTGATATCTATTTCGTTTGTTCATAGTTTTAACAACAAATAAAGGAGAAAAGATGGCAAAGAAAATTTTAATAGTTGATGATTCTTTAACGGTAAGAATGTATCACAAGCAAATCTTAGAAAATGCTGGATATGAAACGGATGAAGCCGAAAATGGGATGGAAGCATTAGAAAAAGCACAATTAAATAAATACGATTTGTTTTTGGTAGATATTAATATGCCGGTATTGGATGGGTATAGTTTTGTTAAGAGACTAAGAAGCGGTGAAGGGAACTTGGCACCTGTGATAATGGTCTCTACTGAGAGTGATGCGAAGGATATTGATATTTCTATCAAAAGTGGTGCAAGCTTGCATCTAATCAAACCGGTAAGACCTGATGATTTGTTGATTAATGTAAAAATTTTGACGGCATCATAAAAAGGTTGAATAATTTTGATATTTTTTGATATAATATCCCAATTGAAGTAAATTTGATGTGAATGAGAGTTGTGTGCAATAAAAGGAGAATTGATGAAAAAGCCTCATATAAAGCCTACTGATAAAGAAACCGTGCTAAAAGATGGTGAATTTATCGTATCAAAAACAGATTTAAAAAGTAGAATTACATATGGAAATGCCTACTTTATCTCGATTTCTGGGTACTCAGAAGAAGAGCTATTAGGAGCTCCGCACAATATTTTAAGACACCCGGATGTGCCAAGATGTGCTTTTAAGATGTTGTATACGTTATTAGAAGCCGGAGAAGAATTTTTTGGATTTGTAAAAAATTTAAAAAAGGATGGCGGATATTATTGGGTGTTTGCTAATATTACACCTTCTTTTGATGAGAGTGGAAAGGTAGTTGGATATTATTCCGTAAGGAGAAAACCACGTGAAGGGTTTAAAAAGGTTATAGAACCTCTTTATCAAAAGCTAAAAGAGATAGAAGATAAAGAAGGAATGGAGGCAAGCGTAAAAGCTGTACAGGATTTGTTGGCTCAAAAAAACGTAAGCTTTAATGAATTTATGCTTGGTATCCAAAAAGGAGTCATTAATGAATTATAAAATGGTATTAAGGATTGCTAATCTTTTGTTTTTGATTGCAGCCATAAATGAATATATGAGTGTTGGATCGTATATTGGTTTTGTGTTATTTGCCGTATCTATGGCTTTATCGATATATTATTGTTGGATAGCCGATGTGGAGAGAGCACCGGTTGTGAAGTCTAAATTGATGAAAGATATTGAGAGAGTTTTATTAAAAGCTCAAAATGGGGATTTTGAAGATAGGATTACGCATATTAATAATTCATTGCCATCTGCAAATATCGCTTGGGCGGTGAATAATTTGCTTGACCAATTAGAAGCATTCCAAAGGGATATTGTATCATCAATTTCAGCTGCTGAGAATGGTTGGGATAGAGGAATTTTAGAAGGTGGTTATAAAGGTAACTTCAAAAGAGTTGTAAAAGATATCGCAAAAGCGGCACAATCAATTGGTGAATCTCAGAAAAATCATTTAAAAAATGAATTAAGAGAGGAGCTTGGTAAATTAGGTGGAGGATTAAGAAGTGAGCTTACTGATATTAAAGTAGGAATTTCTACAAGCATCAAAGTATTGTTAAATCAAATCACTCAAAAAAGTATGGAAGTATACGAAAAGGCAATGCAATCTACGGCGGATGTAGGACAAGTGAGTGATACACTACTGGAATTAATAGAATTTATTGCTCATACAAACGAATCTATCAATTTACTCAACCAAAGAAGTACGGAAATTGGAAATATTGTAAATCTTATTACTGATATTGCAGATCAAACAAATCTTTTAGCACTTAATGCGGCTATTGAAGCGGCAAGAGCAGGGGAGCATGGTAGAGGATTTGCTGTGGTAGCTGATGAAGTAAGACAACTTGCTGAGAGAACTCAAAAAGCAACTGCTGAGATTTCAATCACTATTAAAACACTACAACAAGAAAGTAGTGAAATCCAAACAAATTCAGAGAAAATTACTACAATCGCCAACAACTCAAAAGATGATATCAACAATTTAGAAGTTGTCTTAAATGAATTTAGTGAAGTTTCAAGTGAAAATGCAAGACTTGCATCTTTGGCAAATACCAAATTAGAGATGGATTTAGCAAAAATGTCTCACGTAATTTATAAAACAACTATTAAAGAAGCGGTAATTGACGAAAAAGAAATAGATAAAGTTGATGCAACCGATTGTGAATTTGGAAAATGGCTATCTAGAGACAATACAAAAGAGGCTCTAGAGTGTAAAGATGAATTTGGTAAACTTGTCTCTTTCCATAAACAAATCCACACCAAAGCAAATGAATTGTTATCGTGCACTGCTACTAAGACATGCCTAGCAAATCCACAAAAATTAAAAGAAGAAGTAGCGACAATAGAAGATATTTCATCACAAATGAATCAAACTATTGATGAGCTATACCTTAAAATTTCAAAAGAGCCTTGTAATTGATAAATAATAAAGCTATTTATCATTTTGATTTTGTTCTTTTATTTTTATTATTTCCCTTCATAGGGATTTCCCTTTTTTTGGTTCATGAAATTTCCCCGATACTTTTTAAAAAAGAGATTGCTTATATCACAATAGGCTTTGTAGCGTTTTTAGTAGCGTTTTTATTTCCTATTAGGAAATATCTGTGGATTATTCCGTTTTTGTATTTTGTAAATATTGCATTGTTAGTAGGTGTAGATCTATTTGGAGTGTCGATTTTGGGTGCCCAAAGATGGCTAAAAATCCCAATTATTAATCTTACTATCCAACCTAGTGAATTTATGAAAACGACGATGATTTTGATGTTGGGGTATAAGATTTACAAAAACCCTCCGGATAAAGGTTATACATTTGTAGAATTAATCAAAATATCATGGATTATTTTATTGCCATTTGTATTGATTGCTAAAGAGCCGGATTTGGGGACGGCTCTTGTGTTATTGATAGTTGGTTTTGGAACGCTGATTATTGTTGGAGTAAAGAGGAAAGTGTTGATTAATGGAATTGTGTTTTTATTGGTATTTATCCCTTTTGCATATCAATTTTTGCTTAAAGATTACCAAAGAAATAGAATCAATAATTTCCTAGGTCATCCGAGTTATCATGTAAAGCAATCTATGATTGCAGTTGGTAGTGGAGGGGTCTTTGGCAAAGACAAACAAAAAGCCACTCAAACGCAATTAAAATTTCTTCCCATAGCAAGTAGCGACTTTATATTTGCATATTATGCTGAAAGATTTGGATTTGTGGGAGTAATAGTACTTTTGAGTTTGTATTTTTTCTTGTCTTATTATTTATTGAGTTATGTATCCATACTGAAAAACGATTTTTTTGCTATGCCTATTTTTGCGAGTGTAGGCTTGATAGTATTTGTATACTCGTATGTTAATATCGCTATGACAATCAATCTAGCACCGGTTGTTGGGATCCCTCTACCCCTCCTCTCACACGGCGGAACAAGCTTTATTAATTTTATGATTATTTTCGGAATTTTGGAGAATTTACTTGCATTTAAATATGAATTTTTGTATAATTTCAACCAAGAAAATGAGGATGAGGGTCTTTAGCTCAGCTGGTTAGAGCACTCGGCTCATAACCGAGTGGTCCGGGGTTCGAGTCCCCGAGGACCCACCATTTCTACGTATTCTACATACTATTTCCGAAGGTCATTCAAATGAAACTATTTATATATTTTTTGTTAGCGGTTTTATCATATGCAGATATTAGAGTAGCCGTGGCTGGAAATGTGGCATTTGCTATCAAAGACTTAGGTTCGGTGTTTTATAAGCAAACTCATATCAAGATTATCCCTATTATTTCATCATCTGGTAAGCTAACTGCACAAATTACAAGGAAAGCTCCTTATGATGTGTTCTTGAGTGCGAATGTAAAATACCCGATGTATTTGTATACACACCATATCATTACTACTCCTCCTAGAGTGTATGCCCAAGGTCAATTGGTATTATTTGCCAAAAATGGAATACATCGATTTGATGAGATTTTTTCTGCCAAAAAAATAGCAATAGCCAATCCCAAAACAGCACCATACGGTAGAGCAACACGCGAATTTTTACAACACAAACATCTATATCACAAACTGCAACCAAAGTTAATAATAGCTCCTAATATTTCCGCTGCGTTTTCATATGCGATGCAAATTACAAATTATGGTTTTGTAGCTAGAAGCTTGTTGTTTGCATATCCGGCTTTAAATAACAAAGAGCATTACATCCTTTTAGATTCCAAATATTATTCACCTATCAAACAAGCGGCGGCTTTGATTTCTAATACTCCACAAGCACGGAAATTTTACAATTTTTTATTTTCAACCGCAGCCAAGGAAATATTTAAAAAATATGGTTATATAGTCCCATGAGAGTAGCAATTGTTAAATTGTCCGCTATGGGAGATATTATCCATGCTATGGTGGCATTGCAATTCATCAAGCAACACAACCCTTCAATTACAATAGATTGGATTGTAGAGCAGAGTTTTAGCGAAGTATTACGCCATAATCCTGATATTGATAATATTTTTAGTATTAATCTCAAATCTATCAAAAAAACTAAGTTAGCACTATTTCGTCAAATTTCCATCTTGCGTGATATAGCTCATAATAATTATGATTTTGTAATAGATGCACAAGGCCTTATCAAATCAGCAATTTCTGCTCGCATCTTATCTAAGAACGTATGGGGTTTTGATAAATATTCCATTCGTGAGAAAGTAGCTACTATGCTGTATCGTCATTTTGTGAATATCCCTTATGAGAAGAACTCTATCTTACGAAACGCCAAAGTGTTGTCTATTCCTTTTGGATTTGAAATCACACCGGAGGATATCGATCATAAAAAGCCGTTTTTATATTTCCAGCCAAACCATGAAATAGATCGATTTTTTGTATCACATAAAAAAAACGTAATTTTTGTCGTAGGCTCAAGCTGGCCGTCTAAAAATTATCCCAAGGAGAAATTTGTGCAATTGGCACAGATGATAGATGCGAATATATTGCTCGTATGGGGAAATACTAATGAAAAGAATATAGCTTCTTTTATTGCAGACAACACCACGGCGACGTTGTTACCAGCAATGGATTTAAATACACTAAAATACGCTATTTCAAAATGTGATATTGTGATTGGTAATGATACCGGTCCGACTCACATGGCATGGGGGCTTAACATCCCTTCAATCACTCTATTAGGTCCTACGACGACGCGACAAATGTGGGTTAGCGACATAAATAAGGCACTCAAGTCACCCTCTGAAGTTAACCCATTGCAGTTAAATAGAGACGACTTCTCAATCAAAGAAATCGAAGCAGATAAAGTTTATGAACTTTACAAAACTCTAGTATGAGTTATTTCAATCTCAATACTCTTTTTACACCCATTAATAATTTTTGCGGTGAGAATGGTTTTACTATCCAACCAGCAAGTCCAAGCTCTTTACCTTTTTTCATCATTTCCGGAGATTTTTCCGTAGTTAGTGCTAATATCGGTTTGAGTTTCACACTATCCATAGATTTTAGTTTTTTAGCCAATTCAAGCCCATTCATTTGAGGCATATTAATATCCGTAATTAATAAATCATAAACAAATCCACCCTCTACTAGCTCCAATACGTCCAATGGATTTTCAAATGTTTTTATCTCAATTTTCCCCTCGTCGATTAGTGGCTTAACACTCATCTCAGCTGTCATCAAAACAGTTTTTGAATCATCCACAAAAACTACTTTTTTCATAGCATTCCTTTCATTATTTTCTACTAAGAGCTCATTTCATGTGTATGAACGATATTATAACACAAATTCTTCCAAAAAATGCAAAAACTAATGACAATAAATCTTTTTTATAATCAAAGTGTCTCTAAAATACGCAGGATACTTCAAAGTCATCGAAAATGGATATATATACCCCGGTTTCAATACCGGTTTAAATGTAAATTTCTTCTCCTTGAAGATAGTATTTGGTCGTGCTTTTTTCTTCTCTTTCTTTCCACCAAAAATATTCAGTCCAGCACTCTCAAAAAAATTCGCTTTTTTTAATCGTTTTCTATCTTGATTGATAAGTTTGATGCTTACTTTACAATATTTAAAAGGGTATCTCCCGACGTTTTTAATCATTCCAGATACAAATAAAGATTCGTTGAATAATATTCTTCTTGTTTTTAGTTTGATAATCTCACCTTTTTTAGTGTATTTCTCAAGCACTACTATCGACAGCCCAGCACCAAATACACTTACCAAAAACGATGCAAAAATTCCGCTAATCACCACATTTGTGCTTTTTGCTTGTGCTGATAAGATAGATAGTATGATAAACAATATTACAAAAAAACCTAATACCAACCAATGAAGTATAGTAAAGTAGATCATTTATCTTTCCTTGAATTTTTTTCTTCTATACCGCTTATACCTTCTCTTCTTTTAAGCTCATTCAAAATAGCTTCTGGGTGTATATTTTTATAAGCAAGAGCTACTAATGCATGAAATAGTAAATCAGCCCCTTCATAAATAATCTCACCTTTGTCATTATCTTTTATAGCAAAGCTAAATTCACCAGCTTCTTCTACAACTTTTTTAAGTATCGAATTCTCACCCTTGTGGTATAAGCTTGCTACATAACTACTATTTTTATCGGCATTTTTTCTATCAAGTAAAGTGTGGTATAGGTTATCTAAAAAGTTATATTCTATCTCTTTTTCTACTTTTAATACTTCCTCATTATTTTCAAGATTTGTAAAAAAGCAAGATTTTCTACCTGTATGACATGCTACGCCGTTTTGTTTTACTTTTAAAAGTAGAGTGTCATTATCACAATCTATCAAAATCTCTTTTACTTCTTGTGTATGTCCGCTACTCTCACCTTTTTTCCATAGTTTATTTCTACTTCTTGAAAAATAATGGGCGAATTTTGTTTGTTGGGTAAGTTTTAGGGCTTCTTCATTCATATATGCAAGCATTAAAACTTCGCCTGTTTCATAGTCTTGGACGATAACGGGGATAAGTCCTCCGTTTTTTTCCCATTCTATTTTTATCTCACTCATTTTACAATACTCGCTTTTTGTCTATCTTTTGCATCTAACCAAATATTTGGCACTGCTCCACCAGGGGTTAAGAAAATTTGTGCATTTGTATTTGTTTTAAGTGCTTCATTGAATTTCCCTTGCACTTCGATTTGTTTTAGTTTTAATAATTCTGAGCTTAATGAGTTTGAAATTAATTTATTTGCACTTGCTTCTGCTTTCGCTCTTATCATTACTGCATCTGCTTCACCTTGTGCTTGGATTTTTTTAGCATCTGCTATCCCTTTTGCAAGGGCTGCTTTTTTTTGAGCTTCTTGTTCTGCTCTTAATACTTCATATTTTACTCTTTCAGCTTGTTGTTTTGCAATTTGCACTGCTTCGATTTGTTGTTTGATTTTTGGTGGTAATACAATCTCTCTTAATTGCACACTTTCAAGAATAACCGGTTTAAATTTTAATTTATCAAGTTGCTTTTGCATATCTGCATTTATAAGTGTAGCTATTTCATTTCTTTTTACCGGTAATTCCTCTGCTGGAAATCTACCTATTACATTTCTTACTACATCTCTAACAAGTGGATTGATGATTTTATCTTCCCAATTAAATCCATAATTTGCAATAGTTTTTGCGGCACTATCTGGATTTAGTCTATATCCTACGGTAAGTTCGATTGTAATAGGCAATCCTCTTGAATCCAATACATTTATTGCTGGATAAAGCTTAATACTTCCAGTGCTATCATTCATACTACCTATTTCCGCGTTTCTTTTATAGTTGATAATATGCACTCTTGTATCTACTACATATACCTTTTGAATAATAGGGATATAAAAATGAATCCCAGCTCCAAGTGGTTTGTCGTCAAATTTCCCAGTAGTTGATAAAATCCCAACTTCTCCTTGATTAAT
>JAADDX010000089.1 GCA_013153685.1 Campylobacterota bacterium
GCTAGTGATATTTTACTTGATACACATCTCAAAAAGGGTACATTAGCAATTCTTCCCAGAAGTAATCCAGAATCAATTTTTACAGATTTAAGAGGATATAATGGTGATATGAATCGCAAATTTGCCCATCTATCTACCAAAGATCATGATTATTATAAGGTGAATTCTATTAAACAATTCATAGCAGATTTCAAGCCAGATGTTGTCCTATCTTTACACGATGGGTATGGATTTTATGCCAAGAATCATAGACATTGGGGCGAATCTATTGTAATAGATGAATTAAACTATCATCATATTGATTTGTATACCCCGGCTAAGTTTGTAAGTTATAATTTATCCAAAAGAGGATTACATATTCCTATTCACAATACTAAAACTTCTCAAAAAACTTCTCACCATAAAGAACAAAGAAAATCTCTAACATACTATACATTACAAGCTCATAACATTCCTGCATTTTGCATAGAAGCAAGTAAGCAAACAAATCTAAAAAGAAAATTACAAGTTCATTTAAATGCTTTAAAAGAGTTTTTTAGGATCTATGAAGTAGAAATTGAGCCTACATTTGATTATTTATTATCAAATATTAATGAATATATCAAACCCAAACCAACACAAATCATAGCTTATGTGGGACGTGAAAAGGTGCATATCGATTCTCATACTACTTTACATATTCCAAGGGGAAAAGAGATTAAGTTTGCAATCACTAACAACAGAGCCGGTGGCTTGGTGGCAAGAGGAGTAAATGTTAATTATAGATCATTTTTTTATAGAGGAAATATTGTATTCGATGTGAAAAATGACAGCTTAACAGAATTCACCTTCACAATAAGAGGATAAAGCGAATAAAATAAACATCCCAAGAGGGATAGTAGGATGTGTAGTTGTAATTATTCTTTAGTGTTTTTTAATGTATCCAACAATCCAGGGTGAGCAAAGTTTGGCATTACTGTATCATTATGACAATTTAGACAACTTACGTCTTTACCAGCTTTTTTATCTTCCACATAAGTTTTGTGAGCAAATCTCGCACTCTCGCTCATACCAAGTGCTTTTTCTGGCTCTGTTACCATTTCGTGACAGTGTAAACACCCACTATCATAAGTATAATTTTTCATTTCATGATAATTTTCTTTGAAATCCACTTTATGAATCAATCCAAATTCAGCCAATGCATCTCTAGTTCCAGAGATCCCTTTTGCTATTAAATATCCAGCAAGACTCTCATGTGGCAAGTGACAATCAGTACAATGAGCCGCTTTAAATCCAAATTGATTATTTCCACCATGCACACTTCTATGGAATGCATCTACCATAGGTTTCATCGTGTGACAACTCACACAAAAACTATCTCTCCCAGTCACATCTACAGCTACTGCGGCAATATAAGCTATACCAAGCCCGACTACAGCACCTCCGATCCATGCTAACGCTTTGTTACTCATTTTTATACCTTTATTTGTGATTTTAGTTATGAAATAATATCAAAAAAACACAAAAAACTGTGCTATCTTTTTGAAAATATGCATAATTGTATGAAAATAAAGTGTCAAAAAAGTGCTTTTATAACAATCTGTGATGAGAATTTTTATCTTTTCTTATATTTCTACATAAATGTATAACATTAAGTTGTGAAAGGATGGACTTTTTGTTATAATTACACTAAAAAACAAGGATTTGCTAATGTTTTTACAAAAAGAATATCAAACATTTGATGAATTAATGAGAAAAGATGGTGAAGAGCAAGAAATCAACGAATTATTTGGGAATATTTTACAACAAGCCGTGGATGTATTTAATACCAAAACACAAAATGAAGAATTCTTACAATATCCAGAGGATAAATACGTAATTAGGGCGTTATTTGAATATATTTTGGAATTATGGAGTGAAGGTGCATTTGAGGATGCCAAAAATTTGGGATATGATTTGGTGTATATGGTGGATGATGAAAATTTGAAAGAAGCTTTTAGTATGTTTGTGTTGGGATTAATTGATAAAATGCCACTTGATAAATTTCTAGAGAGGTATGTTGATTTTGATGGGACAGATGAGAGATACGATATGTTTTTTACGGCATTTCATGACGATATTGACGAATTGATTATCAAGCATAGAGAAACTTTCAAAAAAGAATTTAGCGAATAAATAGGCTCATATCGATGAAAATACATTTTATTGGGATTGGTGGAATAGGGCTTAGCGGTATAGCAAGGCTATTAAAAAGTTACGGCCATATTATCAGTGGAAGTGATATAGCCCGAACTACTCTTACTGACAAACTCCAAGAAGAGGGGATAAAAGTCAATATTCCTCATACCAAAGAAGCTATAAAAGACCAAGATTTAGTGATTTATACTGCAGTTGTAAAAGATGATAATCCAGAGCTTTTAGAAGCTAGAAAAAGAGGAATAAAAACACTCTCAAGAAGAGAAGCATTAAACTTGATTGTAAATGACAAAAAAGTTTATAGTGTTTGTGGAGCACATGGCAAAAGCACTACAAGTGCGATTTTAGCTTCTATTTTACAAAATGCAAATGCCTTAATTGGAGCGGAAAGTAAAGATTTTAAAAGTAATTTTAGAGCGAGTAATAGTGATATTTTGGTATTTGAAGCAGATGAGAGTGATGGTAGCTTTGTAGATTCTAATCCATATTGTGCTATTGTAACAAATGCTGAACCGGAGCATATGGAATTTTATAATTATGATTATGATTTATTTTATAAACATTACGAGGATTTTATAAATAAAGCTAAAAAACAAGTATTATGCAGTGATGATGAATTTCTTGCCAAACAAAAGGGAGATAAAGTATCTATTGATGATATAAGCAATATAGAATACAAGCTTATAGATAATCTGCCAAAAACTACTTTTAAATTTTTAGATGAAACTTTTGAAGTGTATGGATTTGGAGAACATATTGTGCTTGATACGGCATTAGCTATAAAATCTGCTTTAAATGAAATATCTATTGATGAAATTAAGCAAAACTTAAAAAAATATCAAGGAATCAAAAAAAGATTTGATATTCTTCAAAATTATGAAGATTTTGTAGTTATTGATGATTACGGACATCACCCAACAGAGATAAAAGCTACCTTACAATCTGCATTTAAATTTGCAAATCTAAAAAATATAAATAAAGTAATAGCCATTTGGCAACCTCACAAATATTCACGAACTATTGATAATTTAGATTCTTTTATTGAATGTTTTGAGGGAGTAGATGAACTTGTGATTTTACCGGTTTGGAGTGCAGGAGAGGACAAGCAAGATATTGATTTTAAAACTCTCTTTAAAAGATATAATCCCACATTTGCTAACAAAATAAAAACTTCTAATAAAGAAATACTTATCAATGATAAAATTTACAAAGAAGGGCTTATTATAGGTTTTGGAGCAGGGGATATTACTTATCAGTTGAGAGGATTAGTGTAGATGTGCATTTAGATATTTGTGTAAATAGCTAATTTGCTTTGATTTGTTTTTACACCAACTTGGTGCAAGAAGGTTTTCTACTCCGGCGGTTATTCGTTGGATAGAGATATGCTTTGGTAGGTGTTTGATACTCCATGTTAAAATTTCCGCATACTCTTCTTGTGTAATCGGAACAAATTCTCCAGTTTCATATTTTTTGGCAAGTAAGGTGTTTTTGGTGACGTATAAAGGGTGGAATTTGATACTATCTATCCCCAGTGCGATACTATCAGTGAATGTCTTTTTATAATCATCTTTAGTTTCATTTGGCAAACCATAAATAACATGCCCACATACATTAATACCAAGTTGTTTGGTTTTGGTAATAGTGTGTGCGACATTGGCAAAGTCGTGCCCTCTGTTGATTAGTTGCAACGTTGCGTCGTTGCTTGTTTGGATGCCATATTCTATCCATAATTCAGTGCGGTTTTTCAAATGGCTTAGATATTGTAAGGTCTCATCACTAATCGAATCGGTTCTTGTGCCTATACTAATCCCTACTACATTCGGCAATTTTAACGCTTCTTCGTATAAAGTTTGTAGAGTTTTAAATGGTGCGTAAGTATTGGTGAATGACTGGAAATACACAATGTATTTGTGTGCATCAAAACGATGTTGTAAAAAAGGGACGGTGTCAAAAAATTGTTTTCTTAGGCTATTGATTTGTTTGTCGATAATTGGATTATCACTTTCAAAATTGAGACTTACTCGCTCTTTTTTGGCAAGATTTGGCGAAAATGATTCATTTTCACAAAACACACATCCACCCCTTGCTACTCTCCCATCTATATTTGGACACGTAAATCCTGGGATTGAGATAGGGACTTTGTAAACTGTGGTATTGAATTTGTTTTTGAGATATTTGCCGAAAGTGTATAATTGCATCAAGCACCTTTTTTATCTGCAATTATAACAAAAATATTTAATTTTGTCTTTGTTTGCTTGATAACTTTATCTAAATTATCCACACTTGTTTAATTTTGTGATATAATAACGTCTCATAATTGGGTTAAGGATTTCGTATGAGAATTTTTTATATACTTCTATTTACTTTTGCATTACATGCCGCGTCTTTAGCGGATATTAAGAAGTTGTATCAACATCACCAATACACAAAAGCATATAATCTTACTATCAAGCTTTTACGCAAAGATTATTCATCGTATCAATTAAACTGGTATTTAGTGAGAATAGCCCAAAAGTTGGGTAAATACAAAGACGCATTAGCCGCAATTGATAGAATTTTAATCTATTACCCAAATGATACGCAAGCACAACTTGCACAAGCAAAAATATACTTTTTGATGCACGATTACGCAAGTGCTAAATATTATTTTGATAAATTACTCAGTAAGACAAAATCCACACAGACTTATAAAACAATTCTTAATTACATCGAACAGATTAAAAAACACGAAAAGAGAGATTATCTAACTTTCCTATTTATGACGAAGGTTGGATATGATTCTAATGTCAATAATATCTCAAAAGTGCAAAATTACAATTTGTATTTTGGTGATCAGGTAGTAAACGTAACCAACCCTTATTCTATCGAAGATTCTTTTAGTGCAGAAGAGGTATTAGTCCCGAATTACACTCATAAATTTGATAATTTTTCTTTTAACAATAACATTTTGTTAATGTTCAAACAATATACTTCCACTCATAAAAATGACTTTGATTATATCAAAGAAACGCCATCTTTGATATTTAAGCATAATAAACATACATTAATTACTCGTTTGAACTATGAGTATTTGAATTATGATAAACATCACTATTATTCGGTATATGGGGCTGGTGTAGATTGGTTTAGGTATTTTACTGGAGGTTACAATCAGCTAACAGCGGATATCAAAAACAAAGTATATCAATCTGAGCTTACATCCAATCAAAACGCAACCATATATTCCATTAACGATGTAATAGCCCTATATCACGGTTTACACACACCTAGTGTATTGTTGGGATATACCAAATCAAAAGGGCATGATGATAGTATATCCACTACATTTTATGATATGTATACACTAAAATTACGCGATGTTTATACCAAATCAGCATATAGTATAGATGGGTATATAAAATACGATCATATCAAATACGATAGAGAATACACTATTTTTGATACGGTTCAAAACGATAATAAAATGTCATTGTCTTTGACGTTAACTAAAAAAATGCGAGCGTTTAATGTGCAGGTTAATTATACTTATATTAAAAACAATTCAAATATAGAGCCATTTACGTATCACAAGTCAACTTGCTACGTAGGTGTGCTAAAATCATTTAAAGGACTATAATGAAATGGGGTATTTTATTTTTATTTATTATTGATGTTTTTGCGAGCGTAGGATATATTACCGCTATTAAAGGT
>JAADDX010000071.1 GCA_013153685.1 Campylobacterota bacterium
CAAACAAAAGAGTTTGAACTTCTAAACGGTTGATTTTATGGAGATATTTATGGTATAATACACCGAACTTAACATAAAGGCATAATAGATGAGTATGGAGAAACGGTTATCTTTTTATATATTTTTAATCCCAGTATTTGGGCTGATTATGGCTATTATTATAGGAATCTATCTAATAGACTACGCCGGTAATTTATCTGCAAAAGAGGGTGTTAAGTTTTTACAAAAAAGAGAATTATACCTCCAAAAAGAGAAATTACGAATCTTGGTTGATGGGGTGGTGAGAGATATAGACATTCTTCATAAAGAAAATAAACCGTTTATTCCGTATCTACAAAAAGCCTATCCCCCATACAAAGACCAATACATCTTTATATACAAAGTTTATAATCTCAAAGGAGGGGATAAGTTTGCTAAGCTTATCCTAAATACCAATCGACCGGATTTGATTGGTAAATTATTAAATTCATCTTACAAAGACGCACATGGCTTTGCATTTCGCGATAAGATGCTAGAGCTTATTAGACAAAATGGATACGCTTTTGTGCAATATTACTACAAAAAACCCCACAGCAATCAAATTGCCCCGAAAATCTCGTATTTCAAATACTATAAACCTCTCAATCTCATCGTAGCTAGCGGTATATATTTGGATGATATTGAAAACATTATCAATGCCTACAAGACGCATATTGAGGATGTAAATAGCTTTATTATCCACAGATTGATGATAATTAGCTTTATTGTGGCGTTTATTTTGATGTTTTTTGTATACCTCATCTCCCTTAAACTATCAAAAGAATTTATGAAATTTAGAAATTCGCTTAGAATGAATGAGAAGAAATTAAGATACAAATTATACGTTGATGAGATTACTAAGCTAAAAAGTAGAAAAGCACTAATAGAGGATATAGAAAAACAAAAATTCGATAGCTTAATTTTGATTGATATTGATGGCTTTGGAAATATAAATCAATTCTTCGGTGCTCATATCGGAGATCAGTATTTGATGGAGTTTGGTCATTTATTAAAACAATTCAAAAAGATCGTTAAGAAATCTTTCCTAATCTATAGGATTGGTGCTGATGAGTTTGTCTTGGGTGTAAAAAATGCATCTTATGATGAAACGAAGTTGATTGTCTATAAGCTGTATGATTTCCTTAGTAAACAAAAAATCTACATAGACAACGAAGAGTTTGATGTAGATGTGACTGTGGTATTTTCGGATATGCCAAGTCCACTCAAAAAAGCACTTATCACTCTCACGGAAGCAAAAGCGAATAATTTATCGATTTTATCGTATGCGGATATCAAAGATAAAGATAGAGAAAAGAAACTATTTAAAATCAAACGTTTGCTTAAATATGCAATTGAACACGATCAGATCACCCCGTTTGCACAACCTATTGTAGATAGTGAAAAGCAAGTGATTAAATATGAATTATTAATGAGGATAGTGACACCACAAGAGGTAATTCCTCCTTATTTCCTAGAATACGCGAAGAAGTTAAAATTATACAATACTATCTCAAAGATGATGATTAATAAGTGTTTTGAGTTTATACATACGACGGATATTTTGTGTTCTATCAATGTAGATATGCAAGATATCACAAATGAAGAAGTAGTAGAAGAGTTGCGTAAACATGTAAAAGACTTGGATAAACCGGTCGTATTTGAGATTTTGGAGAGTGAATCGTTTAAGGATTTTAAAGCGTTAAAAGCATTTATTGAGGAGTTTAAGAGATACAATGTGTTATTTGCGATTGATGATTTTGGTAGCGGATATTCTAATTATTCGGAGATTCTAGCTCTCAAACCGGATTATCTAAAACTTGATGGTAGCTTGATTAAAAATATCATCTCATCAAAGGAAAGTCTAGTATTGGTGCAAAGTATCTTATATTTCACACAAATGTTAGGTATCAAGACAACAGCTGAGTTTGTAGAAAATGAAGAAATTTTCAATAGATTAAGAGCTATTGGCGTAAATGAATTTCAAGGATATTTCTTTGATAAACCGCGTCCACTTGATGAATTAAAGGGTTCGTGATGTTGCAAAAATGTTTAGAAGATCATATCCAGACGGCTATAAAGGTACAAGATAGTTTACCTTTGGTTTACAAAGGTGCGGAGTTGTGTGTAGAAGCGTTGCAAAATCACAAGAAAATTTTGATTTGTGGAAATGGTGGTAGTGCTGCCGATGCACAACATATTGCTGCTGAGCTTAGTGGTAGATTCAAAAAAGAGAGACGAGCACTAGCGGCAATAGCTCTAACAACTGATACGTCTGTGTTGAGTGCTGTAGGAAATGATTATGGGTATGAGTATGTATTTTCACGACAAGTAGAAGCATTGGCTCAACGCGGTGATGTGCTAATTGCTATCTCTACTAGCGGAAATAGTAAAAATATTATCAATGCTATCAAACAAGCCAAATCAGCCAATACCAAAGTCATTACACTAACAGGCAAAGGTGGAGGGGAGATGGGTAAGATGGGTGATGTTAACATAATCATCCCATCAAATGATACTCCGCGTATTCAGGAAATGCATATAATGATTGGACATATGATATGTGCAATTATAGATGAACATTATTAAGGAATCACAATGTATACAGTAATAAGTTTTAATTACAAAAATAGCGATGTTGCTACGCGAGGTAAGTTATCGATTTTACCCAATCATTATCAAGATTTCAAAGATTATGAGATTATTATAGTTTCTACTTGTAATAGATGTGAGATTGTGTTGTTTACTCATATTCTAAATCCAGTGCTTACCAAGATAGAACAACTCACTGGTGTAAATCCGCAAAATGCCTTTATTTACAAAGGACAAGAAGCTATTAAGCATGTATTTAGAGTATTATCAAGTTTGGATTCGATGATTGTTGGTGAGACGCAAATTACCGGGCAATACAAAGAAGCATTTTTAAAAGCATACGAACAAGGCACTATCAAAAAAAATCTATCTCGTTTGATGCATTATGGTTTTAAATGTGCAAAAAGAGTCAGAAATGAGACTCAGATTTCTTCTAATCCGGTAAGTGTAGCTAGTATAGCTGTGAGATATGCTAAGGAAATTTTACATGATTTAGCTGGATATAGTGCTGTGGTGGTAGGTGCTGGAGATACGGCAAGAATCGTGTGCAAGCATCTGGAGAGACAAGAAGTCAATATTATCTTACTAAATAGAAGCATAGATAAAGCAGAACTTCTCAAAGAAGAGATTAAAGATGTAAATGTGGAAATTCATTCATTAGATAAGCTAGATAAGATTATCAATCAGTATAGACTTTTATTTAGTGCCACATCAAGTAATGAGCCGATTATCAAAGCTGATATGGTGCAAAAAAGAGATTTTGATAGATTATGGTTTGATTTGGCTATACCAAGTGATATCGAACATATTGAGGATGAGACTATTAGGGTAGTGAGGGTTGATGATTTGAAAAATATTGCAGATGATAACATGCAAAAAAGATTGGAGGAGATTAAAAAAGCAGAGCAGATTGTTGAGCAGATGTTGCAAGAATATTTGGATTTTGTAAAAACCAATGAAATTAATCCTACAATTAAACAATTAAGAGCACAAGCTGAGGAAATTTGTAATGATGTGCTTGAGTATTCGATTAAGAAGAAATTTATCAAAGAAGAGGATAGAAAAAATGTCCAAAAACTCCTGCATACGGCTTTTAAGAGATTTTTACATAATCCTACAATTACTCTTAAACAAAATGCTAATGAGCCAAATATAGATATGTTGCTCTCTAGTATACGAAAGCTTTTTAATATTGCTGATGAAGAGTTAGATTTTAAACAGTGTGATTAAGATGAAGATTGCCGCGATTGATGTGGGTCTAAAGCGGATAGGAGTGGCTTATACTCCTAATGGCACTATTGTAGTGCCTCTAAGAGCAGTTATTAGAAAAAACAGAAATCAAGCTAGCAAAGATGTGAGTTTGTTGTTGCAAGAATGGGGTATTGAAAAATTGGTAGTAGGTATTCCAGTAGGTAATGAAGATATGATAAATAGGATTAAGCATTTTGTGGGATTATTGGATTTTGATGGTGATATTGTTTTTGAGGATGAGAACTATTCTAGTATTGAAGTAGAGAATTTTATCAAAGGTAAAATCAAATACAAAAGAGACGGTAGAGTTGATAGTCTGGCTGCTAAAAATATCTTAGAGAGGTATTTAAAACTCTAAAATTATGCTATAATTGAACAAAAATTTTATAAGGATAGACATGAGAGCATTATTAAGTGTAAGTGATAAAAGAGGAATTGTAGAATTTGCTAAAAGTTTAGAAAGTTTAGGTTGGGAGATAATCTCAACGGGTGGGACTTATAGAGTATTAAAAGATAATGGAGTTAAGGTAATTGAAGTTAATGAAGTTACTAAATTTCCAGAGTGTTTTGAGGGAAGAGTAAAAACTCTAAACCCTTACATTCACGGAGGTATTTTACACAAAAGAGATGAGCATGCTGATGAAGCTAAAAAGCTTGGAGTAGAAGGGATTGATTTAGTTTGTGTAAATTTATATCCGTTTAAAGAAACGATTGAGAGAACTGATGATTTTGATGAGATTATCGAAAATATCGATATTGGTGGTCCTACGATGGTAAGAAGTGCGGCTAAAAACTTCAATGATGTAATCATCGTAACTGATGCGAATGATTATGATAAAGTAATAAATGCACTTAAAGATAATAAAAATACTCTTGAATTTAGAAGAGATTTGATGATAAAAGCGTTTGAGCATACTGCAAATTACGATAGTATGATAGCAAATTATATGAATAAAAGATTTAACGATGGATTTGGAGAGTATCAATTTATCACAGGTAAAAAAGTATTTAATACAAGATATGGAGAAAATCCTCATCAAAAAGGTGCTTTATATCAATTTGGAAGTTTTTATGATAATCTAAAAACACTAAAAGGTGAAGCAAGTTTTAATAACTTAACTGATATGAATGGAGCTATCAAAGTAGCAGTAGCCCTTGGAAAAGGTGCAGTAAGTATTATCAAACACGCAAATCCTTGTGGTGCGGCTTTGAAAGATACATTACTTGAAAGCTACACAGAAGCACTTAAATGTGACCCAATTAGTGCTTATGGTGGGGTTGTAGCAATTAATGGTATTTTAGATAAAGAACTTGCAGAGGAGATAAATAAAATTTTCGTAGAAGTTATCGTAGCTGGAAAAATCACTGATGAAGCTATCAAAGTGTTTGAAAAGAAAAAAAGAATTAAACTTTTTGAGCTTGGAAGTGATGAGCTTTATATTGCTGGTGATGATATTGACTTTAAACATATTGAGGGTGGATTTGTATATCAAGACGCGGATAAAGTAAAAGATGATGAAGTAAAAAATGCAAAATGTGTAACAAAAGCAAAAGCAGATGATTTTAAAGATTTAGAGATGGCTTGGAAAATTGCTGCCCTTACAAAAAGTAACTGCGTAGTTTATGTAAAAGATGGTGCGATGGTGGCTATTGGTATGGGAATGACAAGTAGAGTAGATGCGGCTCAATGTGCTCTTAAAAAAGCAAAAGAGATGAATTTAAGCGTCGAAGGTGCAGCACTTGCAAGTGAAGCATTTTTCCCATTTAGAGATAGTGTAGATGCGGCTGCAAAAGCAGGTGTAAAATATATAATCCAACCAGGTGGAAGTATCAGAGATGATGAAGTAATCCAAGCGGCTGATGAAGCTGGAATTGCGATGTATTTTACAGGTATTAGACATTTTTATCATTAA
>JAADDX010000059.1 GCA_013153685.1 Campylobacterota bacterium
ACATTAAAAGATTTATATTTTAAATTTCGAAATCCAGAGACTATAAAAGCCCTATCAGAAGAAATAAAAAAAGAAGCAAAAAATTTAAAAGAAGATTTAAGAATTATGGAAATTTGTGGAGGGCATACTCATACTATTATGAAATATGGACTAAAACAACTACTGCCTCAAAACATCTCTTTTATCCACGGACCAGGGTGTCCTGTATGTATAATGCCAAAAGAGAGAATAGACCATGCTATTACTTTGGCTAATCAAGATAATGTAATTTTAGCAACTCTTGGAGATATGATAAGAGTGCCAGGAAGTAAAAGTAGTTTAGCTAAAATAAGAGCCAATGGAGCAGATGTTCGCCCACTTCATTCTACTCTTGATGTGCTAAAAATAGCACAAGATAATCCAGATAAAAAAATTGTATTTTTTGCAATAGGCTTTGAGACGACTACTCCTATGACTGCTGCGGTGATTAAGAGTGCAAAAAATATGGGACTTAACAATATCTATTTTCATATCAACCATGTATTAGTCCCACCACCGGTAAGGGCTATTATGGATAGCGGTGAAGCCAAAATTAATGCCTTTATAGGACCAAGCAATGTAAGTGTAATTACGGGGACTAAAATATATGAGTTTTTAGTAAAAGATTATAATACACCGGTAGTTGTAGCCGGATTTGAGCCGGTTGATGTGATGGAGAGTATTTTGATGATAGTTCGTCAAAAGATAAGCGGAAATTTAAAAGTAGAAAATCAATATAAAAGAGCTACTACTTATGAAGGAAATCTAAACGCACAAAAACTGATAGAGACTTATTTCGAGCCAAGAGATTTTAGATGGAGAGGGCTTGGGGATATACCAAAATCCGCACTTAAATTAAAAGATGAATATGCTAATATTGATGCCGAAGTAATATTTGCGGATATTTTACCACAAGAAAGCATTGATGATTATAAATTATGTATTTGTGGAGATATTTTAAAAGGAATCGCTACTCCAAAAGATTGCAAAGTTTTCGCAACGAAATGTAATCCTTCAAATCCACTCGGTAGTTGTATGGTAAGTGATGAGGGTGCTTGTAATGCTTATTATAGGTATGATAGATAATTAAATATTATTTTTACTCAAAAGAGCAATAAAACAACTACGCTTCTTTTGATTAGCGAGATAATTACATCAAAGGATATACAAATGACACAAAATGATATAATCAAAATGTTTGATGATATAGCTAATAAGTATGATTTTGTTAATCGTATTATTAGCTTTGGGATAGATAAAAAATGGCGAAGAGTAGCTGTGAAGGAGAGTTTAAAATTCATCACTCACACCAACAATTTAATCATCGCTGATGTGGCTTGTGGCACGGGAGATATGATAAAAGCATGGCAAGATGGATTAGCACACCAACCCAATCAAATCATTGGAGTGGACCCAAGTAAGAATATGCTTAATATCGCAAAATACAAATTTGCCAATGTAAAATTTGCATTAGGCTCTGCAACCAATTTACCTTTTGAAGATAATAGCGTAGATATTATAAGTATTGCATTTGGTATTCGAAATGTGATAGATATTAAAAATGCTGTTAAAGAATTTGAGAGAGTATTAAAACATAACGGCATAGTTGTGATATTGGAATTTACCAAAGAAACTAACCCATCTTATCTAAGAAAAATAGTAGATTACTACACAAATACAATATTGCCAAAAATAGGGAGTTATCTCTCAAATAACAAGCAAGCATATACATATTTGCCCCAATCTATTCAAAACTTTCAAACGACTGATGAATTAATAGCATTATTTGATAACTTTACTCTAAAAAAACTCAAAAAATATAATTTGAATCAAGTTAATATTATTGTATTGCAGAGGTAAACCCTTATGGATTTACCGTTGCTTTATATACAGCTTTAGAATCTTGCACTTGATTAATCACCGCTGATTTGGTAGGATTTCCGCTTTTTGGGATTGTGATATATCCAGTTACCCCTTCGAGTTTTTTTGTTTTTGTGATATTTTTAGCAACACACTCTTTATCCGCAGGATTTTTACATTTATTCATTGCATTTACGATGATAAAGTAGCTATCAGCACCGTTTGCTGCGAAACTTGGCACTTGTTCGTTATTGTATTTTTGATGATATTTGGCTACGAATTGTTTTGATAATTTTGTTGGTGCAGCTGCTTCATTGAAGTGGTCTGAATACATTAAATTGTTACTTGCATCTTTTGCAACACCAGTTAGAGTTTTAAGATCACTTACCCCATCACCAGCTAAGAATTGTTTGTGAATTCCTAGTGTTTTGGCTTGTTTGAGTATCAAAGCCATCTCAGGTGCATACAACGGTGCATATACAATATCCGGATTTGCGGCTTTAATAGATGAGAGAATAGCTTTGAAGTCTTTATCTCCACTTGTAATGAATAATACCTTCAATACCTTTCCACCTCTTTTCTTGTAATCTTTGATGAAATTTTTTGCAAGTCCAGCTGAATATGCTTGTGATTTATCAATAATTACTACTGCTGTTTTAGCGTGAAGATTATCAACTGCAAATTTAGCAGCTACTTTCCCTTGGAATGGATCGATAAAACATGCTCTATTCATATACGGATTTGCGTATGTTACACGTTTGTTTGTAGCTACCGGTGCTACTGTAGGAGTGTGATATTTTTTGATAATCGGTGCTACTACAAGAGAATTACTTGATGTCAAAGCTCCTATGATAGCTACTACTTTATCTTTTGAGATAAGTCTATTTACGGCATTTGCTGTTTGGGCTTTATCTCCAGCATTATCTACATATACTAATACAATTTTATCCTTGTTATTAAGAGTTGGTTGCATCTCGTGTGCTAAGTCTATCCCCTTTTTTGTCATTTGTCCATATCCGGCAATAGCTCCAGTCAAAGGCATTACCACACCTATTTTGATATCTTTTGCTAACAGATTTGTAGAGATTAACGCACTTATTCCCAAGGTTAGTATGGTTTTTTTCATAGATTTCTCCTTTATGATGGTTTTATGGAAACTAACAGCAGTTATTATAACTAATTTCCAAAAAAAATCCAAAAATGAAAAATGATTTGTTATAATTACGCACATGCGATAAAAGGATTTATTGTTGGATATAAAAGATAAAAATATACAAGAATTAGAAGTTTTAGCAGATGAGATTAGAGAAAAGATTATTACATCAGTAGCCAAAAATGGCGGACATTTAAGCTCAACTCTTGGAGCGGTGGAGCTTATTATTGGTATGCATTATGTGTTTGATAAAGAGAGGGACCCTTTTATTTTTGATGTATCGCACCAAGCATACGCTCATAAAATGCTAACTGATAGATGGGATAAATTTGATAGATTAAGACAGATAGATGGGATTAGCGGTTATACAAGACCTAGTGAGAGTAAGTATGATTATTTTAGTGCGGGGCATTCATCTACTTCGATTTCCATAGCCGTAGGTGCTGCAAAAGCTATCAAATTAAAAAATGAAAATAGAATACCGGTAGTGATGATAGGTGATGGAAGTATTACTGCTGGGATTGCGTATGAGGCATTAAATGAGCTTGGATTTAGAAAATATCCGGTGGTGATTATTTTAAATGATAATGAGATGAGTATAGGAAAGCCAACAGGTGCGATTAGTAAGTATCTTACTAGATTTAAAGCGGGTAAATTTTATCAAGGATTTAAGGATAAATTTAAAAAATTTTTAGATAACCTCCCAAAAGATTTCGAATACGCGGCTAAAAAGTTTGAGGAATTATTTGCTATAAATGGAATATTTTTTGAGGAAATGGGACTTGAATATATTGGTCCTATTGATGGAAATAATATAGAAGAGGTAATAGAGACATTAAAAATCGCAAAAGATTTAAATAAACCGGTAATTGTGCATGCAAAGACAATTAAAGGTAAAGGATACAAACAAGCAGAGGGGTATTATGAGCATTGGCATGGAGTAAGTCCTTTTGATATACAAACCGCAAAACCACTTAAAAAATCATCATTAAGTGCTACCAAAGTATTTTCAAACTATTTACAAAAAAAAGCAGATGAAAATCCAAAAATAGTAGGTGTTACCGCGGCTATGCCAAGTGGGACTGGTATGAAAGAACTAATAGAGACATACCCAGATAGATTTTGGGATGTAGCTATTGCCGAACAACACGCGGTAACTTCTATGGCAAGTTTAGCAAAAGAGGGATTTAGACCTTTTGTAGCGATATATTCTACATTTTTACAAAGAGGCTTTGATGAGATTATTCATGATGTTTGTATCGATAAATATCCGGTGATTTTTGCTATTGATAGAGCTGGAATAGTAGGACAAGATGGTGAAACACACCAAGGGGTATTTGATATAGGATATTTAAAAATAATTCCAAATATTACTATTTTTGCTCCAAGATGTTTCAAAACGCTTGAATATGCGATAGATTTTGCTATTAACTATACCGATAACGCTACTGCATTTAGATATCCGCGAGGGGCTTTTGATGGGGTAGATGATATACCGGCTACACCTTTTGTGCTTGGTAAGGCGGAAATTTTAAAACAGAATGATGAGGTGATGATAATAGGGTATGGAAAGGGTGTATCAAAAGCACATCAAATAGCGAAAAATTTATCAAATGAAGGGATTGAAGTGGGAGTTATGGATTTGCGATTCATAAAGCCTCTTGATGAAGAAACACTCAAAAATTTAAAAGCCAAAACATGGATAGTAATCAGTGATAATGCAAAAATAGGGGGTGTGGCTGAGACTTTACAAGCTTTTTGTAATCAACATTTGCTTAATAAAGAAATCATCTCGTATGAATATGATGATAAATTTATCCCTCACGGACAAACTAGTGATGTAGAAAAAATGCTTGGGGTTGATGTAAAGAGCCTAACTGACAAAATCAAACAACTCCTTAAGTAGATGGAGTTATTTATCTTGGTATTGTTCTTTGATTTGTAAGACTTTGTCTTTGTGGTTTAGAAATATTTCTACAAAATATGGCGAGAAATGTTTGTTGGCTTCTGCTTTGATAAGATCAAACGCTCTTTGAGTATCCCACGCATCCTTATAAGGTCTTTTCGAAGTTAATGCATCAAATACATCCGCAATAGCAATAATTTGTCCCATTACATCGATTTCATCACCTTTTAATCCTTTTGGATATCCACTGCCGTCAAATTTTTCGTGATGCGTAAGAGCAATAATCGCACCGGCTTTTAGATATTTGTTATCAAATCCACTAAGCATATTATACCCTATAGTGGTATGTGTTTTCATGATTTCAAATTCCTCTGCTGTGAGTTTGCCTGGTTTGAGCAGGATGTGATCGGGAATACCCACTTTACCGATATCATGCAAAGGAGAAGCATAGTATATTAGTTCTTGGATTTCCTCATCCAATCCGGCTTCTTTGGCGATGAGTTTGGAATATTCCGCTACTCTTTTGGTATGATTGTGAGTATTTTCATCTCTGTATTCAGCAACATTTGATAATACGTCCAATGTTTCATACTCCCCTTTGATTACTTTTTGTATAGCACGATCAACTTCTTCTTGCAATTTTTTATTGTAATCTTTGAGGATTTTTTCTGCATCGATAAGCTTGGATATATTTCTTAATCTCACTATCATCTCCGACACATCAATAGGCTTGGTCAAAAACTCATTTGCCCCAGCTTCCAATGCTTTGAGTTTGACATCTTGATTATCCGCAGCCGTGACCATAACTGTAATTAGATTAGGATATATTTGCTTGATTTGTTTGATTAATTCTATCCCATCAAGCTCTGGCATCATATAATCCACAAAAGCCAAGTCATATTCGTGCTGTTTGATATCTTCTAATGCTTCTAGTGGATTGGTAAATGACACTACCTCATGTCCTTCATCTTTACATATTTCCTCTAGTAATATTACGTTAATTATGGTATCGTCTACAACTAAAATTTTTAACATTATGACCCTTTCATCTGTGTTTTGAAGTTTTCTAATTCCGCTTGGACTTTTTTATAATCACTCATATAATCCCTCTCTTTTTTATCTCTAGCGTCTTGCTCCATGTTTTTGAGTATTTCCACTACTTCATCGATATGAAATGTCATTACAGAACCTTTGATCTTGTGAGCGTGTTGGTATATTTGTTCTAGATCGTTCTTTTCAATACTATTTTTGAGCTCATCCATATACTCATCGATAGTTTCTAAAAATTTATTTAATATTTTATCAAACAACGCCGAAGGGACTCCTAATTTTCTAGCAATTTGCTCTTTGTCGTAGCTTGTGAATTCTTCAGTGTTGTTATGGATTTCTATACTTGCACTTAGGTATTGATTAAGCACTCTATTTAACTCATCTTCCATAATAGGTTTGGTAAGATAATCATCCATATATTGTAAAAATTTCTCCTTATCGCCTTGCATCGCATTAGCTGTAAGTGCGATAATTGGCGTATGCGGTAGATTGTTTTCTTTTTCGTATTGTTTGATTTGTTGAGTTGCACCCACACCATCAAGCTCTGGCATATTCACATCCATAAATACCAAATCAAACTTCTCTTTTTTATATAGTTCCACTGCTTCTACTCCGTTATTGGCAATCACGTATCGCAAACCTTTCTCATCAAATAAAGCTTTGATTAATTCTTGATTAACCTCATTATCTTCTGCTATTAGGATTTTATTTTTGAGTAGAAATGATGTTTTATTTGGTGTTTGAACCAATGATACGCTTTTGTCAATAAATTCCATAAGTGCATTTAAGATATCTGACGTATCGTAATTTTCCGCAATGGAAATAACATTGTTATCGTTGTTTTCACCTAGCAAGATAAGTTTGTCTTTGTATTTATCCAAATATTCTCTTGAGATAATCAAATCATAATTGTCTAGATTATCCGATTCGACTATTTCTACTAAATGCACTATTTTACGTAAGTATTCAAAAAGCTGTTTATCGTGAATTTTATATAACGCTATATTCAATGTCTCTAGGCTTGTTTGTAATTGAGTATCGTCATCTTGCACTTCTACTTCTATACAAAAATAAAACTCACTCCCTTTTCCTTCTTCACTTTTTACCTTCAATTCTCCACCAAGTGCTTTTACTATTTTTGCACTAATAGATAATCCAAGTCCAGTCCCTCCGTATTTTCTTGATACAGAATTATCCGCTTGTGTAAATTCTTTGAATATATCTTTTTGTTTGTCTTTTGGGATACCAATTCCCGTATCTTTTACTGAAAATCTTAATTTGGCTTTATCACCTTGTCTTTGGATCTGTTTTACACTAAATATTACTTCCCCATTTTCCGGTGTAAATTTGATAGCATTTCCGATTAAGTTAGAAATAACTTGTCTGATTCTAAATTCGTCACTAATAATTAGACCCGTTAGATGGAAATCCAAATCAATCTTATAGTTAATATGCTTTTCTTTTGCTCGAGCTTTGAAAAGTTCCGCAGCTTGTTTAAAAGCACAAATAGGTTTGAACGGTTTTTTCTCCAAGCTCAAATGTCCGCTCTCTATCTTAGAAATATCTAAAACATCATTGATAATTTGTAGTAACGCTTGCGAGCTTGAGTGGATTGTTGTGATATATCTTTTTTCTCTCTCTGGCAGATTGTTTGATTTTAGTAACAATTCCGTAAATCCTAAAATACCATTAAGTGGTGTTCTAATCTCATGTGACATGTTTGATAAGAAAAGCATTTTTACTTGCTCTGCTTCTTTTGCTTTTTTGATAGCTTCAATTAAGTCCGTGATATCCTCACTTAAGGAAATATATTCTATTATTTCCCCATCTTTGTTTTTTAGTGGAGCAATGATTGATTTTACATGATATGCTTTACCATTTTTTCTTTTGTTTTTGAACTCACCCTTCCAGATTTTACCCGCTTTTATAGTCTCCCAAAGAGTTTTAAATAATTCCGGTTTTGCATCTGGATGATGAATTATGTTATGAGGTTTACCAATAAGCTCTTCTCTTTGGTATCCAGATACTTTGCAAAATTCATCATTTACATAAGTTATGATACCTTGTGTATCTGTCTTGGATACGATAATCCCCGCATCGATAGCTTTTTTGTAATCCTCTAAGAGGGTATTTAATTCCAGCACTCTATTTTTCTCTTTTTCAAGCTCTGTAATGTTTGTAAGAATTACAATGATTCTATCTGAGTATTCAAGATATCTTGCGGTAATTTTAAAAATATATTCTTGCGAATTCATTTTTATTTTTACTTTGTGAATCTCATTTGGTGTTTGTAGCAACTCTTCTAGCCAGTGCTCCTTCTTATACACAAACCCTTCTTCTTTTTCGAAAAAATCACACACACATTGATGTTCTTTTAAAAACTCATCCAAATCTTTGTATTTTTGAAAAAATTCATAAAACGCCGTATTTACGTGCTCGATCTTTTTACCATCGTTTACGATGATGATATCATCTTGTGAGTTTAACAAATCATAATAAAATAATTCCCGATTTGACAGCTCTTTTAGGGATGAATGAATCTTTCTCTCTCTTTCTTTGATAGCATCTATCATGGCGTTAAAATATTTCTTTACAAGCTCGAACTCTACAATATCATATTTTTGGGTGATGTATTGATAATTTTTCTTAGCGATTTTAGAAATACTTTCGATTATTTCGCTAATTGGAGCTAATACGAGCCGTTTAATAAATAAAAATACAATAGTAAGTAGCAGCATTGTAAATAAAATTACAACGGCTAATGTTTTCATGCTTTCTTTTAGGATTTGGTTCTCTAACATCTCTTCGGTATCGTAAAATATTACTTCCATGTGGAAAGGTTTGAATCTCAAATAGCTTAAATAGTACTTTTCACCATTGATTGTCGCTTCTGTGATGCTATCGTTTTTTAGATTGTGTAAAGCAAAAAGCTGAGGTATATTTTGCCCATACATTGCTTGGATTTTGTTATCTACTTTGATTAGCAATCCTTGTGATTTAAAGAGTCTATTGGATCGGATATCTTTGATAAATTTATATCTTACATGCTCAACCACCCTTTTGAAAATATCCGGATTATCTCCATAAGCATAAAAGATAGTTCGGTATAAAAGCATGAGTTGTTGGCTTACCATAATAGCATCGGTTCTTAATTCTTGTCTTGTTGTTTTTTCTATTTGTTCTTCATTAATCTCATGCACATATACAAAAGTCAAAATCCCTATAATCACACTCATAATCCCCAAAAATCCCATGAGTTTTGATAATAAACTTTGTTGTTTTAATTCTGCTTTAGCCCATTTTTTCATTATTTCACCTTAATTTCTTGTGAGATTTGTTCTATTAGTTTATAAAAATGCTTAGGGGTTTTGATCACTCCGTGTTGGATAATTTTGGGATTGGTTGTTGAGTGTATCGGTGCTTTTAAAAAGGATGTGGTGATTTTTGTAATGTCGTTGTTATTTAGGGTTTGTGTATTGGCTATTAAAGAAAAGCTTGGAATGTGTATAGATGTATCGATAACTTTTATAAAGTGCCGGTATTTCTCGGCGATACTTGATTTGACATCTCCAATTGCATTGTTGTATACGGTAGTATAAAATACTACATCAATATGATTTCCAACATACTGGTAATGATAATCATCCAAGTTTTTATGTTTTCTTTTAAACATATACTGTGTCATAAGATACCCACAAGTGGATAGTTTATTAGTTAGGAAAATCTTGGTTTGTTTGTTGATATCGTCTAGGGTGTTGATATGCTTGTCGCTTGTAATGATCTGGCATGTATAGTATGGTTTTTTGGATGCATTTAGGAATGTTACGATAGGCTTGGTATAGCTAAATTGTGATTTTAATTTGAGATAGGGTAATGCACCTAAAATTACCAAATCAATCTGCCCATTTTTAAACTTCTCTAACAATCCAGTATAAGTAGGTGCATACACAAACTCAAATTTATCACCGGTTTGTTGTGATAAATACTGCAATAAAGGTTTGTATTGTTTGTATAGATGACTTTCGGTATCTATTGGAAGTGGTGCGAATTTGATCACTTTAGCAAAAATTAAAATAGGTAAAAATATTATCCACCGCATATAAAATCCTTTTGTATTATTTCAAACGTTAATTATACCATTTTTCCGGTATAAAATCGCTTAAAAGAGTTAAATATCGTGCAATTGAAGATAAAGTGTTTCTAAAAGAATCAGGAGGCTAATTCACGTTTCCTTTGATTTTGGTAGTAGCTATATTGGCTGATGTAATAGTAACATTGATGTGTTGCAATAAAGTAACTCGCTCACTTCTACCAAGAAATACTCTAGCTTGTGGGATTTCTTGCTCTATTTTGGCAATTGGTGGAGATTTGGTATCTATAACTACGGCTTGTAGAGTTGTGCCAATATGTTTGTTAGCCCATCTAGCAAATTTCCTATCATAAAAGTCCCACTCCACCTTCATCGCTTCTCTTTCTAATTCACTAATTTTCACTACCAATGCCTCTATACCTCGTAAGATATAATCTCTAAATTTTTGGTTTTGATGTAGGATTGATTTGAGTAATCTATGTAAAGTAAGATCCGAATATCGTCTAATTGGTGAAGTAAAGTGTGTATATTTCTCAAATCCCAACGCGAAGTGACCGCTATTAAATGCGTCATACTTGGCTTGTTGTTGGCTTCTAATAAGGATTTTATCAATATGATGTCTGATATTTAAAGCATCGGCTTGTTTTTGAATTTCTTTGTAGATCTTAATAACATCATCCCCTTCTTTAACTTCTATACCAAATGCTAATAAGCTATTAAGCAGCTCTTTGATATCTTTTTTCTTGGGTTTGTCATGCACTCTAAAAATACCAAAATCAATCATATTCGCTGCTGCTTTATTTGCTAAGAGCATGCAATCTTCTATTAATGCATGCGATGGAGTTTCTTTGGATACTTTTACACTTTTGATCTCCCCATTCTCAAGTTCCATCGTAATCTCATCGCTAAAAAACTCAAGTGCGGTTTTGAGCCTTTTTTGTTTGAGGTGTGTGGTGATTTGATGTAATGGATGTAGCCATTTTAGGATTTGTTTATCTATTTTGCTAGTAGGTTTCTTGCCATCTAGATATTCATCGATTTGTTCGTAACTAAACTTCCGTTTTGAGCGGATAATCCCCTCTACCAATTCTTCACTAACAACATTATACGACTTATCAAACTTAATCTTGAATATCAAAGCTAGTCTATCTTCATTTTCTTTAAGTGAGCAGATATTCTCACTCAATTCTCGCGGTAACATCGGGATAGATTTGTGTGGAAAGTATATACTAAAACCTCTTTGTTTAGCTTCTTTGTCAATAGCACCATCAAGATACACATATTCACTCACATCAGCAATCCCTACATACAACATTCGCTCTTTCGTATCAAAATAGATAGCATCATCGTGGTCTTTTGCCGTGGCTGGGTCTATGGTACAAAAATCCAAATGAGTAAAATCCTCTCGATTATAGAGACTTTTTTCCACATACTCACCAAAGCTACGAGCTTCTTTGATAGCTTGTGGTGAGAATTGTTCTGTTTTATTATACAAACCTAGGGAAATTTTCTCATCCACATTAGCATCATCTAACACACCCAATACTTCGGTTATTTCATATGTGTAGGCATCTAGTTTAAATACTGCGTTTTTGGGTAGTTTTTTTAATTGCTTTTTTTTGATTTTGGTTTGGACAATTTGCTCTGTTTTGATATTTCTTAAAACCGGCTCAGGTTCGTATGATAAATACGCTACGATACTCTCAAAAGCTTTTTGTAAAAGTAAAATTACCTTGGCTTGAGGGCGTGCATTTTTGGTATATATCCGTTTGGCAATTACAAAGTCCCCTTTGCTAGCACCATTGAGGTTGTGCGGTTCTATAAGTAGATCTTTTTTTTTGTTGTGTGGAGTGATAAAACCCACCCCCTTTTTGTTGATATCAATTACACCTACGATATAGTCTTTGGTGAGTTTTAATTCTTTATTACCTTTTAAAGCTTTGATGGCTATTAAATAATCCACCAAATCTCGATAAAATTTGGGTATATCGCTTCTGCGTATCCCTTTTGTAAGCTGTGTCATAAATTGTTTCATGTGTGTTCTTTGTTTTGGATTTGTTCTATAGCTTCTAGGTATGCATCCAAATCAAGATTTCCTTCTTCTATCACTTTGATCGCTTCTGAAATGCTTTGTTTTGTAATTGGTGTAAGAAGATTGGTTGTTTTGTAAATAGCTAGTAGTGCGTATGAATATTCTCCAAGAGGAGCATTTTTTAGATCGTTTATATATTTAACCGCATCGATTAAGTCGTGGTCAAATTTCCAATAATTAAAAATTTCAGCCGTAATCTCAATAGTATCCATCTGCACATACTCTCTTTCTACCTCTTGTCGATTTTGCGGTTGCACTTTTTGTTTGAATTCTTCAGCCAAATCCTCGGCTACTAAGATAGAGGAAATTATTACCGCTCCAATTTCCAATAAAAACGATGTAGTTGATAATACATCCAATTTTGCTCTATCTTTTTGATACCAGTTAAGAGCTAATGCGTTTTGTTGTTGTGAAATAGTCACAAATTGCGTATCACTCACTCCGTATGCACTCAAATCGATTTTCATATTATTTCTAACGGCACTTGCAATTGCAAAACCTTTAATAGTACTCATCCCAAACAAACTCACAGCTTGGTCAACAGTTTTGATTTTGTGGCTAAAACCGTACAATGGAGAGTTGGCCGCTTTGAGTAAATTTGCCGTTAAGAGTGGATCTGATTTGACTACTTTGATAAGATCTGCAATGCTTCCATTTGGATCTGAAGTAATTCTTTGGATTTCCATTACGCTCTTTGGTAAGGGCGGTAATGTTCTAATTTGACTTGCCACACTTTTATTCATCAATACTCCTTAATAAATCTGATATTTTTTTATTGTGATTGTAATTTTGGATATATGCTTGTAAGACTTTTTTGGCTTTTTTCTTTTGGTTAAGATGTATAAGAGATAGTGCAAACACATACCAGCTTTCGTATTTTTCTGGGTCTATTTGATTGGCTTTTTTAGCCCATTCTAGAGCATTACTGTATTTATGTCTTGAGATGTAGATATTGGCGATTTTGATTGCTTTATCGTATGATGGCAATTGGTTATAATCCTTGATTAAATCCGCAACATTCACCTTCCTCTCATCAATAGCTTTGATGGCTATTGATTTGTGAGCAGTGGTTTTGTGTATGTGGCTTTGTGATGGTGGAGTTGATGGTAGGGTGGTATTATGACTTGGATGTGGTTGTGCTGTAAGATCTGGTAGCATCGGCACAAGAGATAGTTTGGTGTGATGTGTGTGTTTAGTAGAGATAGTTGTATTGTTGCTTGCATGCGGTGGAGTTGATTGTTTTGGTAGAGCTGATGGTGGTGTGATGTGTTTGGTTGTGGTGTGTTTGGTTGTGGTGTGTTTGGGCACAAATCGCCATAGTGCCACAGCACCTATTGCTATGATGAATGCTAGGAAATAATATTTGATTTTTTGTCTGGATTGATATTTCTTAAGAAGCTTTTCGTAATCAAACTCTGATTGTAATATACTATCATGAGCTATTAAAATATGCTTAGTCTCAATTTCTCTATCACGCAAATATTGTGCTACATCAAACGTTCTATATAAAAGTTTATTAATCTCTCGTAAATTTCCGCCGGTGAATTTGTAAATCAGTTTATAATGTGATTTTTTAAATTTAATTTCCCCAAAGTCGTGTTGGATTAGTTTGGTGCTAATAAACATCTCTATTTGGTCTATGTTTAGTGGTTTGAGGTGAATAAGATAATTAATCCTTCCTTTGAAATGCTTCTTAGAAAAAATTTCCTTAGCCTTGAATTCATGTGTTGCTAGTACGAGCGTTAGAGATTTGTTATCGCTTACCATTCGTAATTTTTCAATAGTAGTATCATCAAGCAACTGTGCTTCATCGATAAATAACACGATATGTTTGGTAGTATTTAGCTGACAGACGGTATCTATTTGTTTGGATTCTTGGAGCGGATTTTTAATAAAAATTACTTCAAAATCTTCTTTTTCTTTGATTTTACTAGCAACAACGTTTAATAAAAACGTCTTTCCGCTACCCGAAGTAGCGTAAATGAGGATAATTCTCTCTTTTTCATGTATTGCATACATGATATCGATCTCAATCTTCTTAAAAAGACCTACATAAAGACTAGTATCGATCCTATCTTCAAAAAGCTTTTTAGCTTTATTGAACATTACTAAATCCTAAATCTTTCAGCGTTACTGTAGATTTGGTATCAACTATATGTGGAGTAATCACAAATACTAACTCTTTTTTTTGTGAAATTTTCTGCTTTGATGAAAATAGATATTTAACAATTGGTAATTCTTTTAAAATCGGAATTCCATTTCTCTCAAAATCATCTTTATTTGTGATTAATCCACCAAGCACTAACGTATGGTTGTTTTTGATTCTAACTACGGTGCTTAATTTGTTGTCCGTGGTATCTGGTGCCAATTCTCTATCTGGATCATCTAATTGTTTTTCATCACGAAATGAAGAAATTGTAGGATTGATTCTTAAGATAATTATCCCATTATCACTAATTTCTGGTGTAATATCCAGCAAGATACCTACAAATTTGCTCTCTGCTGTATATGTAGGCGGAATTTGATTTCCATTAGCATCTACTGACGCACCCTCAGTCATTACTTTGTAATTGATAGTATCTCCCACACTTATAATGGCTTTTTGATTGTTGATAGTAGCGATTTTTGGATTGGAGATAGAATGCACGTTACCTTGACTTGATAAAAAGTCTAACAATCCACTAATATTAAATTGGGCTTGCGAAAATATAGAATTTCTACCTATAATATCATTCGTATGCAGTCTTGTTGAGAGTGGATGATCATCACTTCCTAATGAGATATTAAAATGACTCCAGTTAATTCCAGTTTTGTGTGATTGTGATAAGTCTACAGAGTAAATTTTTACGTCAATTATGATTTGTTTGTGTAATCTAGCATTTAATAAGCTGATATATTTTGCAACTCTTTGAATCTGTTTTTTTGTCGCCGTGATTGTTACAAGTCCGGCGTTTTTATCGATAATAGGTGGTTTTGCTTCATAAGTATCCGTGGTGTTTAGGATATTTGTTAAATGTTTTTCAAAATTTCCCCAAAAATCAAATTCATATTTAGAATCCACCGAATTAATATCACCCGCTTCTTCTGATGAAGATGCTTTAAAAGTAGCACTTCCAGTCCTTGTAGATGGGATATAATCGATACTAAAAGTTTTGGTTTGTACGTATGATATTCTTAATTTGTGATGATTGATTTCCCAAAAGAAATTGTTCTCACCCAATAGTAAGTCCAAAAACTCGCTTAGGGTGTAGTTTTTGACACAAATCTTACCTACTGTTAATTCTGCTAAACGCTTTTTAGTGACATCATCACTATACACTACATTTAGATGACAATTATCTACTGCCAACGACTCTACAAACGATTTGAGTGATATCGGATGTGTACCATCACTTCTGAATGTAAATAGTTTGCTAGGGCAATTGCTACTTGCAAACAATAATACCGTAAGAAATACTAATATAAATCTCATTTGCTACCTTTATATTTTTTTATGTTTGAATTGCAATGTTATAACATGCTTACCTTTACGCAATGTTACAAGCTCATCCTTGATTACAACGACTTTGTAGCCTGCAATATTGCTCCCTACTTGAACCCACTTAGAGGTGTTGTTGGCACTTATGAGTGCCTTGTCATTTAGTACGGCTATTAATTTGAATTTTACCGTGCGTGTATTTAGCACACTATCCTGAATAGCCGGCGTTGTTATTAGTTGTTTTGGTATAACATCTTCAAACGGATCGTATACGTGCGGCAATGCGGCAAACAACCACGTCGCACAAAATATGATTAAAAATCTCATCCTTACTCCATTTCCAAATTATATCAAAATTCACGAGGTATTATCGACATTTCCGCCTTATACTAAAATAAACTATCATGAGTTTTGAAATTTAGTAATTCATAACTTTTTTTAGTAGCCACTCTACCTCGTGCTGTTCTTTCGATATATCCATTTGCTAGCAAATAAGGCTCTATCACATCCTCAATAGTCTCCTCATCCTCGCTCAAAGCTGCTCCAATAGTTGACAAACCTAGAGGTTTTTTAGCATTGCATAACAATCTCAAATACGCCAAATCCAATTCATCAAATCCATTTTCATTTACCCCTAGTTGATCAAGAGCAAACTGAGCAGTCTTAAGGCTAATACTCTCTTCATTGGCTACATCACTAAAATCCCTTACCCGCTTTAACAATCGCAAAGCTATTCTAGGAGTCGCTCTGCTTCTTTTAGCAATTTCTATCGCGGCTTGTTGGTTGATTGGTTTGTTCAATTTCCCAGCAGCTATTGTGATGATTTGTGCTAATTCTTCGTGAGAGTAAAATTGCATCCTAAAATTCATCCCAAATCTATCGCGTAAAGGGTTGCTTAACATCCCAGCTCTTGTAGTCGCACCTATTAATGTGAATTTTTCGATATCTATTTTGATAGTTTGAGCAGCCGGTCCGCTACCGATTACCAAATCCAATCTAAAATCTTCCATTGCCGGATATAGCACCTCTTCTATGCTAGATTTGAGTCTGTGAATCTCATCGATAAATAAGATATCCCCACTTTGGAGATTGGTTAGGATAGCCGCTAAATCTCCACTTTTTTCAATCATCGGTGCTGAGATAACTTTGATATTTGTATCCATCTCATTGGCAATAATATGAGCTAATGTAGTCTTTCCAAGTCCTGGTGGCCCAAAAAATAAAATATGATCCAAATTCTCCTGTCTCATTTTCGCAGCTTGTATAAAAACTTGCAAGTTTTTTTTGATAGTTTCTTGTCCGATGTATTCATCCCATAAATTAGGACGTAAACTCACTTCAAAGCTATCTTCAATATCCAATTTTTCTATTTCCACTACTCTCACGCCAACCCCTAAAATGTCTTAATTATGGAATAATCGGTGTTTCTTTGTGCTGGTATCTCACCGATATCTTTAATAAGGTTAACCATCTCATCTACATTCATCGAATTTCTAACTCCCGTACTTGCTACTACATTTTCTTCCATCATAACACTACCCAAGTCATTTGCTCCATACAACAATGCCAATTGCCCTATATAGCTTCCTTGAGTTACCCATGAGCTTTGGATATTTTCAAAATTATCCAAAAACAACCGTGCTACAGCAAGATATCTTAGGTATCTATTAGAAGAAGTTTTATGCGTTATTATCCCTTCTTTGTAGAGTTGAGTATTGTGCGGTTGAAAACTCCACATAATAAATGCTCTAAAGCCACCTGTCTCATCTTGCAAATCTCTAATCAAACTTAGATGTTCTACAATTTCTTCAATACTCTCAACAGTACCATACATCATCGTTGCCGTAGTTTTCATCCCGATATTATGTGCGTTTTTGTGTATATCAAGCCATGCTTTTGTGCTTAGTTTGTGAGGTGAGATAATCTCTCTTACTCTATCGCTTAATACTTCAGCCCCTGCACCAGGGATAGAGAAAAGCCCCTTATCTTGGAGTCTTTGTAAGACTTCTTTGGTAGAAATTTTGCTGAGTTTTGCAATGAAGTCTATCTCTACGGCTGAGAATCCGTGTATGGTTATTTGCGGAAATTTGTTGTGTATGTGAGAGACTAGATTTTCATAAAAATCGATTTTCAATTTAGGATGCACGCCACCTTGAAACAAAATCTGACTACCGCCGATTTGGATTAGTTCTTCTATTTTCTTGTCTATTTGCTCAAATGATAAAATATATCCATTTGGGTCTTGTTCATCTACATAAAACGCACAAAATTTACATTTGATACAGCAAATATTGGTGTAATTGATATTTCTATCCACTACGAAGGTTGTGATATTGTCTTTGTGGAGTTGTTTTTTCTTGGTGTATGCAAGCTTTTGAAGTGTGAGCAAATCGGCATTTTTAATCAAGTCAATTGCTTCTTTTTTAGTTAATCTCATCTCTACCTTCTTTGATTACTTTTACGTTAAGGACTTCTTTTACATAAAAAAACCCCCCATTTACATTAATTGCATCAATATTGGCATTTTGCAATTCGAGCGTAGCTTCATAACTATCAACCCCCCTTTGGCATAGCACGTATACGGGTGCATTGAGTCGCTTTACATTGTCTACAAAATCCGCATCGTATGCGATAAATACGCTATTTGGAATATGTCCAAACTCCAAAATATCCTCTTTGTCTCTAATATCGACTACGATTCTCTCTTTGTAAAAATCATTCGCAAGAAAATCCTCCCTTTTGGGCGTTAATCTACCAGATGGCCTATAGGTGTTTTTGCCCAACCACTTAAACATTATTGTGCCAAAATCTTGATTTTTGCGTCAGATTTCTTAATCCACCATTCTTTTGTGTTTTGTGTCCATTTGTTGTCCACAAAATACCCTGTTACTTTTACAAAATTATTTTTTTCTTTGTATGAAGTAAAAGTAGTTTTTGGAGCCCATTCATCTATCACTTCACTATCTTCACTAGGTGCTGAGTATACTTTTGCATTGGTTGTGGTAATAAGAGTAGTTGGCTTAATTACAATATAACCCAAAGAACTATTATTTACTTTTGTCTCAAGTGATGAAATTTTATCTTCTAACGATGCTATTTTGGCATTGATCTTATCCATGTTTGCCGTATTGGTCGATGTCGATTTGAGTCTATCTACATCCATCTCCAACGTCTTTACTTGATCTGTTAGTGTTTGTAATTCGGTAATTTGATCTTTTAGATTATCGATTTCTTTTTTGTTGTCATCTGGAGTATTACAACCCGCAAGCAACAAAGCTACTCCACATGCTATTAAACTTTTTTTCATTAAAACTCCTTTTTGAAAATATGGTATGATTATACATAAATTATCTTAAATTCTAATTAATTTTATGCATTATCCATTTGTTGTCTTTAAATTCCATAATTCCACGATATAGTGTGGAATCGATCTTCATTTTGATATAAATATTAGCTGGATTCGTCACATTAAATTCACCTTTTACATGTCCGCTTCCCATATTAATGGCAAACGATTTGGTTTTTTGCCAATCAATCATAAATTTGCCAGTCGTATCGGTGCTATTTAGCGTAAATGAGGCTTGTTTGATTATGATATTACCAAAGGCAATTTGATTGAGATGAAGATGTGAGTCAATAAGAAATGTTTGATTTGGTAAGAGATGAGTTGATATCTCTCCATTTAGCGATGATGCATGAAATAGAGCATTGGAGATATGATCTGCGGTGATATTTAGATCAAAAAGTTTTAGTTTGAGACTTTTGATGATAGAGTGTATGTGCCCTGCGGAAATAATAGTATTAGCAAACACAGCTTTATCAAAATCCAGAGTATTGGTATCATATTTGGCTCTATGGTATATCCCGTGCGTGTTTTTTAGTATCGGTGCATAGATTTGATAGTGAAATGTACGGAAATCTTTGGTGATAATGTGTGAATTTAGCTTGTAAGGGTATGTTAGATTAAGATCCATATCAGCTTTGGTAATCGGTAAATTTTTAAAACGCAATTTTAAGATAAAATCTACCTTATCCAAGAATTCATGATAAACCCTCCATGTATCATTTTTGGTGTTATCGTTTAGTTCTACTTTAAATACTCTTGTCGTAGAGAGATAAGAGATATCCTTTTTTAACGGGATAATAGTAAAACCTTCTTTAGTAAGATGTGAAATTTTCTTGTCTATGTTTTTGTTGGCTAGATAAGATATGATAAGCGGAGTAGCAAGTATTAATACTACAATCCACCCTATAACAATGCTGATTTTCTTCATAATAACTCTTGAAAAATAGTTTCTAAATCTACTTTATGAAATAGATTTGGATAATTGTTTTTTACTTTTTTAAGAGCTTCTTCTATGGAGATGTTATTATCTTTTATTTCTTGCTTAACTACTGCTTTTACATCTTCGACATCTATTGGCAATTCTGACATGATGCGTTGTTCTAATTTGAGTTCTAAATTTTGTTCTAATACGTCTCTTAGTAACTTGATAAACTTGTCGTATTGTTCCTCTTCTAATAACACGTAATTGTGTTTATCAGTATGTATCAACCACGGCTTTTGCGTAAGATCCCCTTCAATAAGCTCAACATCGATATTTTTTACTTTTACTTTTGTTTGTGGGTCTAAATTTATTTCATTAACCAAACCATCAATCCTTTTTGTGCATGTAATCTATTTTCAGCTTCGTTAAAAATAATCTCACTATATTCTTCAAATACATCCGATGTCACTTCATAACCTCTATAAGCCGGCAAACAATGTAAAAATATAGCGTCTTTATTGGCTAATGCCATCATTTCCTTATCGATAGTATAACCCGCAAAATCACGCAATCGCTTTTCTTTTTCTTCTTCTTGTCCCATACTAATCCATGTATCTGTGATGACTACATCACTATTGGCAATTGCTTGGGTGGGTTGTGTAGTAAATGTGATATCCGCATTGTGAGCTTTAGCGTATTCTATCACATCAGCCGCTGGCATGTAGTCTTGTGGAGTTGCTACTTTGAGTGTAAGACCCAATTTAGTAGCTAGGATAATCCATGAATTTGCCATATTATTACCATCTCCAATATATGCACATACACCATTTTGTTTGTTGTATTCTACCATTGTAAGGTAATCTGCCAATAATTGCACTGGATGGTATTTATCTGTAAGACCGTTAATTACCGGCACTGATGAGTATTTGGCAAATTCTTCTAATCGATCTTGTCCGAATGTTCTAATCATGATTAAATCAGTCATTTTTGAGATTACTCTAGCGGTATCTTTGATAGGTTCGCCTCGTCCTAATTGTATATCTTTACTTGATAGAAATAAAGCATTTCCTCCTAGTTGTTGCATACCTACTTCAAACGAGACTCTCGTTCTAGTGGAACTTTTTTCAAAAATCATCGCTAAATGTTTGTTTTTGAGATATGGTTTAAATATTTGATGTTTAGTTTCTTTTTTGATATTTTTTGCTAATTCAATAATGTCTAAAATTTCATCTTTTGTAAAATCTTTGAGTGTCAAAAAATGTCTCATTATTGTCCTTTTATGGTTTCTTTTATCAAATTATATCAAAAGAATGACAAAATTTCCACACCAATCGATATTTCTACACTATTTCCCTGGCGAATTGGTCAAGACTTCTGATAATATCAAATAATTCCAATTGTTTATTATAAGAAAGTATCATAAAGACATATAACAGCCATCCATCCAAATAATACATTTTAAGATCTTATAGCATAAATTCATTTCAAAGCTATGTAAACCATATAAACCAGCAACAAAAGGATTTCTACAAACCATTAAAGTCACAATCGAATAAAAGTAGATAGTGTTGTGCCAAATGGCTATTTGGAGCACTTTTCTCTTGCATTTTGGTGTATTTCCATTTTACACTTAATGATTACATCAAAAGTTTATAGAGGATAATATATTATCAAATTGCATTTTGTGTATATGTCTTTATGTATCCAAATTTACTAAATTTATGCTATCATTACGAATAATTATTCATTAAGGAGCATAAATGGATATCACGTTGAGTTATGGCGGAGGGGGAGAGGAGACAAATTCTTTAATTCACAATCTTTTTTATAAGCATTTTTCAAATGAAATATTAGAGAGTGCAGAGGATGCGGCGATTTTGAGTATGGATAATAAAATAGCATTTACCACAGATAGTTTTACCATCTCTCCATTATTTTTCAATGGAGGAGATATAGGGAAATTAAGCATTGTAGGCACTTGTAATGATTTGGCGATGATGGGTGCAAAGCCAAAATATTTGAGTTGTAGTTTTATTATCGAGGAGGGATTAAGCTATGAGTTGCTTGAAAAAATAGTATTATCCCAAAAAAAGGAACTTGAAAAAATAGGAGCAAAAATCGTATGTGGAGATACCAAAGTAGTGCCAAAAGGCACTTGTGATAAAATATTTATAAATACCACAGGAATAGGACAAGTCATAAAAGATGGGATTAGTGCACATAATTTACAAGATGGCGATGTGATTTTGGTAAGTCGAGATATAGCCAAACACGGAGCAGTTGTGATGGCACATAGATACAACATCACAACAAACATTCAAAGCGATTGCAAGCTTTTGTATGAGGAAATAGCGAAGCTTATTCATCACGATATTCACATCAAAGCCATCAGAGATGCTACAAGAGGTGGAATAAGTGCAGTTTTAAACGAATGGAGCAAAGCAAGTAATGTCAAAATTGAAATAGAAGAGCAAAATTTGCCAATAGATGACGATGTGATAGGGCTTTGTGAAATATTTGGTTTTGAGCCGATGGACTTGGCTAATGAAGGCACGTTTGTTATCGCTATTGCAAAAGATGACGCACCAAAAGCACTCAATATTTTACAAGAATTCAATAAAAACGCCTCTATCATAGGAAAAGTTACAAAAGGAGAAAAAGTTGTTTTAAAATCTCCTTATGGCTCACAAAGATATATAGACCTCCCAAAAGGGGAATTATTACCAAGGATATGTTA
>JAADDX010000082.1 GCA_013153685.1 Campylobacterota bacterium
TATGGAAAATTTAGATGAAGTTTTAGCAAAACACAAATTAAGCAAAGAGGATTATAAACATATTTTAGAGATTTTAGGAAGAGAACCAAATATAGTTGAAATTGGTATTTTTAGTGCAATGTGGAGTGAGCATTGTAGTTATAAATCAAGCAAATACTATCTAAAAGGATTTCCTACATCTGCTCCTTGGGTTATTCAAGGACCAGGAGAGAACGCAGGTGTGATTGATATTGGTGGTGGAATGGCTGCTGTATTTAAGATGGAATCTCACAACCACCCTTCATTTATTGAGCCATACCAAGGGGCTGCTACGGGAGTTGGAGGGATTTTAAGAGATATTTTTACAATGGGTGCAAGACCGGTAGCAAACTTAAATGCGATTAGATTTGCTGATATTGACAGTGAAAGTGATACGGCTAAACTTCATAAACATTTATTAAATGGTGTAGTAGAAGGGATTGCTGGATATGGAAATTGTATAGGTGTGCCTACTATTGGAGGTGAGACTGCATTTGAGGATTGTTATGCTGGGAATAATCTTGTAAATGCTTTTAGTTTAGGACTTGCAAAGTCTGATGAGATTTTTTATGCAAAGGCAGAAGGAGTTGGAAATCCGGTAATTTATGTAGGAAGTAAAACCGGTAGAGATGGACTTGGTGGGGCTGTGATGAGTAGTGATAGCTTCGAAGAAGGGCAAGAAGATCAAAGACCAACGGTGCAAGTAGGAGACCCATTTACTGAAAAATTACTTATGGAAGCATGTTTGGAGCTTTTTAAAGAGGATTATATCATCGGTATTCAAGATATGGGAGCGGCAGGTCTAACATCATCAAGTTTTGAGATGGCAGGAAAAAGTAATGCAGGAATGAAGATGTATCTTGATAAAGTCCCAGCTAGAGAAGAAGGGATGACTCCTTATGATTTTATGTTAAGTGAATCGCAAGAGAGAATGCTTATTTGTGCTAAAAAAGGGTATGAAGATAAGGTAATAGAAATTTTTAAAAGATGGGAGCTTGATGCTGAGGTTATCGGTGAAGTTACTGATACGGGTAGAATGGAGCTTTTTTGGTATGGTGAGAAAGTAGCTGATATTCCGGTAGCCCCGGTAAGTGAGGAAGCACCGGAATTAGTAAGACCGGTTATGAAGCCAAAATATATAGATGAGATTAAAAACGAAACTATTACAAAAGATATTTCAAACCAAGAAGCGTTTGAAATTATGATGGCTAAACCAGAAATGGTAGATAAAGCATATATTTATAATCAATACGATTCAATGGTGCAAACAAATACAATAGAACACCCAGGAAAACTTGATGGAAGTGTGATTAGAGTAAAAGAAAATAATAGATTTTTAGGAATGAGCACAAATTGTAATGCAAGATTTTGTTATATTGACCCGAAATTAGGTGGAGCAGAAGCGGTAATGAAAAGTGGTAGAGATATTGCTACAAAAGGACTTAAACCTCTTGCAATTACGGACTGCTTAAACTTTGGTAACCCAGAAAAACCAGAAACTATGTGGCAATTCAAAGAAGCAACTGACGGGATTAAAGAAGCTTGTAAAGCACTTAATACTCCGGTAGTTAGCGGAAATGTGTCACTTTATAATGAAACAAATGATGAAAATGTATATCCAACACCGGAAATTGCAACCGTTGGTGTAGGTGATAATGTAAGAGGAAGTAGATGGATAAAAGAAGGAAATTTACTTTATATCATAGGTGAGACTAAAAGCGAATTTGGTGGAAGTGCTTATATGAAATTTATAGAAAACAAAGTAGCTGGAATCCATCCAGAAGTTGATTTTGATAAAGAACTTAAACTTTGGGAATTGCTTCAAACTGATTTGATTGAGAGTGCAAAAAGTGTAGGAAATGGTGGGATTGCTATGGCACTTTATAAGAGTGCTTGTATTAGCGATAAAGGTTGTGAAGTTGATGTAAAAGTGGAAAATGATAAAGATATTTTCTCTGAAACATTAAGTAGAGCGATTGTAGAAATCACACCAGAAAATAAAGAAACTTTTGAAAATAAAGCCAAAGAGATTGGAATTTATGTAGAAGAAATTGGAAAAGTTGGTGGAAGTGCAATTAAAATCAATGATATTGAAGTGGATTTATCAAAAGCAAAAAATGTATATTTCAATACGTTTAGAGATATTATGAAAAGCGATATTGAGGGGATTATTTAAGTTGGAGAACGTATCGCTTAGAGTCAAGAATCTGACTAAAGTTTATAAACTATACAAAAAGCCTCTTGATCGGCTGGTTGAGGGATTTTTAAATAAACAAATGCATACTAAATTTTATGCTAACAAAGATATCTCGTTTGAATTAAAAAAAGCCGAAACATTGGGGATTATCGGTATCAATGGTGCAGGGAAATCAACACTACTAAAGCAGATTGCCAGAGTGATCGAGCCTACTTCGGGTGAGATTATCACCAACGGTAGGGTAACTGCACTTTTAGAGCTCGGCACTGGATTTAATCCGGAAATCAACGGAATAGACAATATCTATTTTAATGCGATGTTGTTGGGTTTGTCTAAAGAGGAGATTTCGCGGCAATTGGATGATATTGTAGAATTCAGTGAGTTGGGTGATTTTATTTATGAACCACTTAAGACATATTCATCCGGTATGGTGATGAGATTGGCGTTTTCTATTGCAATACATTCAAATCCACAGATTTTAATCGTGGATGAAGCACTTAGTGTTGGTGATGCACATTTTAGTGCGAAATGCACCAGAGCTCTTAAGCAACTTAAAGAACAACAACTCAGCATTATTTACGTCTCTCATGATTTGAATTCATTAAAGATTTTATGCGATAGATTGATGTTGTTAAACAAAGGCGAAGTGGTAGCTATTTCCACCCCAGAGACAATCATCAACAAATACAATTTCCTCATAGCACAGCTAAACAAACAAGATAATTTAGAAGTGAAACATGAGGATTGTTCTTATGGGAAATTTTCTGCGGAAATAACAGATGTACAGATATATGCAACTCACACCAAATCAAATATTATCAGTGCTTCACAGCTAACTACCATACAAATCAAAATCAAAGCCAACGAAGATATCCAAAACAAAACCGTAGGGATTCTCATCAGAGATAAATTTGCTCAAGATATTTTCGGGACTAATAGTTATTATTACAATCAGTTTGTAACCTTAAAAAAGGGGCAAGAGTGCATTGTGGAATTTGAGATGAAAATGAATATTGGGGTAGGGAAATACACTCTAACTGTCGCCATTCATTCAGACCAAGATCATTCAACCGAATGTTTGCATTGGATTGATAATGCAGCACAATTTGAGGTAGCCGGAATTGAGGGAGAATTTTTTATTGGTATTGCTCGCTTGGAACCTACTGTGCGTGTTAGATAATCAACATAGCATCCCCATAACTATAAAATCTGTATTTATGCCTAATAGCTTCTTCATATAATGCTAGCGTTTTATCTCTACCTATAAACGCACTTACTAGCATGATTAATGTAGATTTTGGTAGGTGGAAATTGGTAAGGAGTTTATTGACTCTAATTGGAGGGTTTTGCGGATGCAAGAAAAGATCACACTCTCCGGATAATTGTTTGTATCTAGCGTAATACTCAATAGTTCTTGTAGATGTTGTGCCTACAGCAACCACACTTTGTGAGCTATCTAGGATATCGGCGGTTTGTTGCGGTATCTCAAAAAACTCCGAATGCATTTTATGCTGTAGTATATTATCTACATCTACTGGCTTAAAAGTCCCAGCACCTACGTGTAGAGTAAGGAAATGTTTGTTGGGGATTTGTTCTAAGAGTTCTTTAGTAAAATGTAAACTAGCAGTAGGAGCTGCGACCGCTCCGTAGTTTTTGGCAAATATTGTCTGATACTCCACCTCATCAAGTTCTTCATCACTCCTATTGATATAAGGAGGCAAAGGGACATGCCCTATCTTTTGTAATATAGGAAGTAGGGCGGTAAAGTCGAGTTTATTGTTGTGTTGATAAAATTCTACCACTCTGCTACCATCATCATTCAACTCTTTAACTTTCGCTGTTAGATGTTGATCAAATTCCAAAATACTACCTACTTTAACCTTTCCTCTAATATAAACTAAAAACTTATCTTGAAATATACTATTTAGCAGTAATTCTACTCGTCCACCTGTTTGTTTATGCCCAAATATACGGGCTTTTAGAACTTTGGTGTCGTTGAATATAAAGCTATCATCACGAGTAAAATCCAGAATATTCCTAAATACTGTATGGGTGATTGTATCTGTTTTGCGATTATATACAAGTAACTTTGCCGCATCTCGCGGGGTGATAGGGTAGGTAGCGATTAGTTCTTTTGGCAAATTATAATCATAACTATCTACTAACAAATCACTGTTATTCATTATTTCAACGCTTTTTTTAATTCATCTGGTCTTGTAGCGTATTTTAGTGCTTCTTCTACCGATATTTTGTTAGCTTTAATCGCTTCAAGTAGGCTTTGAGTTTGTGTGAGCATTTGGGTTTCTTGCTGGTTGAGTTGCATTTGCGAGTATAGTTGAGTGATTTTATTTTCTCTAATCAAATTTGCTGTAGCGGCGTTGTTGATAAAAATCTCATATATAGCTTCCCTACCACCTTCGATTCTAGGTATTAGTGCTTGAGAGATTACCGATACGAGTGTCATTGAGAGCTGCACTCTGATTTGGTCTTGTTCATTAGCAGCAAATACGTCAATAATTCTGTTGATAGTTTGTACGGCACTGTTGGTATGTAATGTTGCAAATACCACATGCCCAGTTTCCGCTGCCGTCAAGGCTGCATGGATGGTCTCTTTATCTCTTAGCTCACCTACTAAAATTACATCCGGATCTTCTCTTAACGCAGCTCTTAAACCTCTAGCAAACGATAATGTATCCTCTTTGATATTTCTATGTGAGATGAGAGATTTTTTGTGTTGATGCACAAATTCGATCGGATCTTCCAATGTGATGATATGTTTGTCGTAATTTTCATTGATTTCGTTAATCATTGCCGCAAGAGTAGTTGATTTCCCACTCCCAGTAGGACCTGTTACTAAAACAAGCCCCTTTTCTTTTTTGATAAGTTCTTTAAATACCGATGGAGAATGTAGCTCATCTAGTGTAAGGGGATGTTTGGGAATAATCCTAAAAGCTGCTGCTAAATTTCCCATTTGGTAGTAGTAATTCACCCTAAATCTAGCACTTGCCATCTCTATTGAAAAATCCACTTCCAAGTTTTTTTTGAGTTCTTCTTTTTGTTTATCGCTAAGAATAGTAAATAACAACTTCTCACTATCTTCTGGCTGGATGATATCCAATCCTTCTAATGCTCTTAATCTACCATCTATTCTCAAATGAGGTGGAGCACCTACTACTATATGTAAGTCACTTGCGTTGAATCTGATAACTTGTTCTAATAAAAATTCCAATTCCATACTAACCCTTATTCGATAATTTTTGGCACTAAAAAGTATGTGCCATCTACTTTTGGTGCATGTTGCAATACAGAAGAGATAACATCACTATCGTGTGGCTCATCTTCTCTGAGTCTAGTAGTAGCTGATAAGGTATTAAAAGTAGCCTCAATTCCATCCGTATTTACTTCATTTAAAATTTCCACAAACTCTACTATTTTA
>JAADDX010000021.1 GCA_013153685.1 Campylobacterota bacterium
ATGCTCGATACTAGCGTAGTTAAAAAACCAAATCTTCTAAAAGGTATCGATGAGAAATATCTAGAAGGTTTTGTAAAAACCAAACAAGATGAAATGGTTACTTTGTTGAATGTTGATTTATTATTAAGCATTAAAGAGATATAGATGAAAGAAGCACTAATAGCATCGGTAAAAAACTATTCAGAGACTATGCTGGATATGGATATTGAAGTTGTTAAAGGTTTTGAGTTTGATAAATGTGTGGTAAGTAGCATAGGGATTGATGCAGACAATAAACATGTTACTATATTCATCAACTCCGAATATGAGTCTCTTATGAAATTGGCTGAGATTTTATTTGGTTTTAAGGATGATGGATTGATAGAGGATTTGCAAAAGGAGCTTATCAATACAATTGGTGGATATTTTGCAGATCATTATTACAAAAAAGGATACAAATTACAGCTGCCAAATATTGAGAAGAATTGTAGCACTAAATATTGTTTATTTTTTAAAAACGATATTCTTAAAATTTGTATCAGAGTAAAGGTTAAAAATGGAAGTTAAATTAGAGCCCAAAACTCTCATCGTATCTGAGACGGATGAAAAAGGTAGAATTATTTATGCAAATGATGATTTTTGTAAAATTGCTGGATATACCAAGGATGAGTTGATTGGTAAACCGCACAATATTGTAAGACATCCAGATATGCCTAAATGGGCTTTTAAAAATCTGTGGGATACTATACAAGCTGGGAAAGTGTGGAGAGGTGTAGTAAAAAACAAAACTAAAGACGGTGGATACTATTGGGTGTATGCTACTATCTATCCATCTAAGGATGCAAATGGTAATTTGCGTTATATTTCCGTAAGGGTGAAGCCTACCCAAGAAGAGATAGAACAAGCTAAAAAAATAATAGGGGCATGATATGTTTTTTTGTAAGAAAAAAGAGAGTGGTGACGCATTTGTAAAGTTTATTGATGAACTTAAATTGTTTTTAAATGATGAGAAAAATATCGTTGATTTGAATCTGCCTAAATTTCAAGACAAAGATAATCAAATTTTAGCCAAAAAATTGCAAGAATTATCCCAGCTTATTATGGATCGATATGAAGAGGAGATTTTGACATACGGAGAGGTGATATTAGCTGCGGAGAAATTAGCCGATGGGTATGCTCATGATAGAATCACAAGAGAAGCTAAAAATAGAAATTTATCATATCTTGCCAAAACTCTCAATACAATGAACCACAAAATATCTGATGCTCTAAAATCGGTAATTACCGTATTGAATGAATATCAACAAGATAAGTTTGTTACCAAAATCGATGAAAATTTATTTAGAGGTGGTGAGCTAAGAACATTGTTAAAAAGCTTTAATGATCTCAAAGATAAAATCGTCTCTATTTTAGAACAAGACGATGCGTTTGCACATAAATTGGATTCTGTATCTGTAAACTTGGTTAATAACGTCAAACGTTTAACTGAGATTACCGATAAGGTGGTGTCAAATGTAGAAAAGATGGCAACTAATATTGAAAATATTTCAACAAACATTTCCCTTATCAACAAAGATGCTCATGAGATGGATGAAAAAAGTAAATATTTGCAGCAATTTCTACACCAAAAAAAGCAAGAAGCTTCAGTAACGATAGATTCGATGCAGGAAATTGCAAAGGCTACAGAGGAGGTGATTGATTATATTGAAGTGATTGAACAAATCTCATTTCAAACAAACATTCTATCATTGAATGCCGCAGTTGAGGCGGCGACTGCTGGTGAAGCGGGGAAAGGATTTGCGGTGGTTGCAGGGGAGGTAAGAAACCTTGCTAACAAATCAAGCGATGTAGCTAAAAATATCAAACTCCTCACCCAAAACCTCAATCAAAAGATTTTAAAAGGAAAAGAGGAAGTGGAGGATGTTGTAGGTGGATTTGATGAGATAGATAATCACTTCTCAACTACAATTTCATTAATTTCCAAAGTAACCAAACAAAACGATGAATTATCGGAAAATATCCAAGAAATAGAAGAATCAACAAAGGAAATTTTAAAAGAGATTGATTATAATCAAATCATCATCAAAGATGTGGAAATAATCTCTAACAACATCAAAACCATCTCAGATGAGATCCTTCAAACATTAGAAAGTAAAGAGTGGTAAAATGGAACAAATAAGAGCAATAGCGATAGATGATTCAAAAACTATCTTATATTTAGAGCGAAATTACCTCAAAGAAGTGGGCATTGAAGCTAAGATATTTGAAGAACCTTTGGATGCTATTAAATATGTGATGGATCATGGTAAAGAGGTGGATTTGGTATTTGTGGATTATGTGATGCCAAGTATGGATGGGTTGTCTGTAATTGAGAGAATCAAACCTTTTACTGATGCTATTATTGTAATGGTTACATCTATCGGGAAAGAGGAGCTCAAACTCAAAGCCTTAGAGCATGGAGCTGTGGAATTTATCAACAAACCCATCGTAAAAGCCGAGTTTTTGGCGACTGTTAGAAATCTAGCCAAAATCATTACCCAGCAGAAATTGCTTGCGGATGAGAAGCTGCTAGTAGAAGCGGAAGTTAGAAAACAAGTAGAAACTATCAAAAAACAAGAAAGAGAAATATTAGAAGTTCTTGCTTATGTTGCCAAGTATAGAGATGAAGGGACTTTTTTACACGTAAAGAGAGTTGCGAAGTATTCATCAATCTTAGCAAGAGCACATGGATTAAGCATCGATGAAGTATGTATGATCTCACAAGCAGCACCGTTGCATGATATTGGTAAGATAGGGATTAGAGATGATATTTTGTTTAAAAACGGTAAGCTTAGCGATGAAGAATTTGAGATTATGAAAAGTCATACGGTAATTGGATATAATATTCTCAAATCATCTTCGGCTCCTATGTTACAAATCGGTGCTGATATTGCTCTTACGCATCATGAGAGATGGGATGGGCTAGGTTATCCAAATGGGCTTGTTGGAGAGAGTATTCCTATTTATGGTAGGATTGTAGCGATTGCAGACGTTTTTGATGCTTTGACGGCTAAGAGACCGTATAAAAAGGCGTGGGATTTAGAGGATGCTATGCAGTTTTTGGAAGAAAATAAGGGGAGTATGTTTGACCCAACGTTAGTAGAAGAATTCAAAGGCGTGCAAGATGAGGTCTTTGCGTATTACGAACTAAGTGGAAAGCATGAAACTTTTGATTGTCGAGGATGATGCGGCTATTGTATCAATGCTCAAAAAAGGGCTAGAAGAAGAGGGGTTTGTCGTAGATGTTGCTAAGGATGCCGAGGAGGCTGAATATTTGCTTGATGTCAACAAATACGATATTATGATTCTTGATTGGATGCTGCCAAATAAAAGCGGTATAGAGTTTTTAAGACAAATCAGAGGCAAGGGAGATTATACTCCAGTTTTACTACTCACAGCCAAAAGCTCTACTACCAATAAAGTAGATGGTTTAAATGCGGGGGCTGATGATTACCTTACCAAACCTTTTAGTTTCGATGAGTTGTTAGCACGATTGAATGCTATTTATCGTAGAAGCAAGCTACAGGGGCATAATAAGATTATTATTGATAATATTTTGATTGATCTGGATAGTAAGACAGTTAAAAAAGATAATCAACTAGTCGAACTCACCGCTAAAGAGTATGAATTGCTTGAGTTTTTGGCAATTAACAGAGGGCATATTGTCTCAAATGAAATGATTCAACAGCAGTTATGGAATAATGAAGAGTTTATTACAAGCAACGTAATTCAAGTAATTGTTTATAGATTGCGAAACAAACTCTCCAAACAACTTATCAAATCCAAAAGAAACTTAGGCTACTTCATTGAATAACAAAGAAAATCTCAAATCGATAGTATTATGGTGGCTTGGGACATTTGTGGCGTTGTTGTTAATTATTTTCAACACTATCTTTTATGAGCTACTCAAGCACTCTTTTTATAATAGAGTTTATAATTCTTTGTTGATTATTGCTAATGATGTGAAGGATAAAGTAGTATTTAGCCAAAAACATGTCTTAATTATCCCGCAGAAATTATCCTATCCTATCTCTCCGGTGATGATAGGTGTTTTTAGTGCTAGCAATATGAAGCTATTAGCTAAAACAGTTACGTTTTTGGATATCAATCTTTATCCATATCTGAAAAGCAATGAAAATTTCTTTATCATCAAATCCAAAAAATACGACAAATTAGCCATCTATATCGTAAAAATCCAATCCCCCATTCAAGCGTATATAGTAGTTGCGACACCTATGTATAAGATAGATATGCGTTTGCAAGATATTTTGATAAAAATGTTGTTGTTAAATCCTATTTTGTTGTTGTTGTTGTTAATTGGAGCGAATGTGATTATTGATAGGATATTAAATCCGATCAAGGAAATTGTCAAAGTGGCTAGCAAAGTCAATGTAGGGGAATTGGATGTCACGATTCCTCTGCCTCCTCAAAAAGATGAAATTTACGAATTAGTATTGGCATTTAATACAATGATAGCTAGATTAAAAGATGGTATAGAGATGATAGAACAATTCAACAGTGATGTCTCTCACGAGCTTAAAACACCACTTACTGTGTTAAAAGGGGAGTTGGAGATAGCACTTAGGAAACCAAGAAATGAGGAATACTATAAAAAAACTATCCAAATTGCTCTTAAAGAAGTGAATTATCTTATAGAATTAGTAGAGCAGATGTTGTTTTTTACTAAGTTAGAAGATGAAGCCAACAAGAAAGAATACGTATATTTGGATGATATTTTGTTAGATGTACTTGATAAACTTAGCATTAAAGCCCAAAATAAACATATCAATATTGTCAAAATCGAAAACATCCAACTCTACATCAATCCCGTATTACTAAAGACTATATTTATCAATATTATTGATAACGCTATCAAATACACTCCCGATGGTAAGAGTATTTATATCTATCTTTATAGAGACGGCGATAAGGTAGTGTTTAAGGTAGTGGATGAAGGTATTGGGATTGATAAAGAGGAATTACACAAAATTACTACACGGTTTTATAGAAGTGAACAAAGCCGAAGCCGTCAAATCAAGGGATTTGGTCTTGGGTTATCGATAGTTAAAAAAGCTCTTGATATTCTTGGAGCCGATATTGAATTTCACAGTGACAAACTTACGGAAGTTAAAGTGTTATTTCGCTTTACGAGGGATAAATTGTAAGTTTAGCCAAAATGTGATATAATTATGAAGTATATTTATATTAAGGAGAGATTATGTTTAGAAATTTAAGCGTGGCACAAAAGATTAAATATCCTTTGATAGCATCGATTGTTATAGGACTTGTATTAGTGAGTATTATTAGCTATTTTTCAATCAAGCAAATCAGAACGGAAGTATATCAAACGACTAATAATGAACTGACTAATATGTTTCGTTTAAAAATGCAAGCCAAAGAAGATGTAGGTATTTCCAATGCAGTATCAATCGCCGATAATTATTATGTGATTAAAGCCTTGGAGACGAATAATCGCCAAATAGCACTCAAAGGCTTACGACATTTAAGTCAAGATTATAGACTAAATACCAAATTCAAACATATCAAAATCCACATCCACACAGCCGATTTGCACTCATTTTTGAGAGTATGGAAACCACACAAATACGGCGATTATCTAGGAAATT
>JAADDX010000080.1 GCA_013153685.1 Campylobacterota bacterium
TTGAAAATTGTAATCAAAAACATCTCCGTTTTCAATAATATAATACCATCCATGAATTTCAATTTCTTTATTTTTAACTTTTTTCTTAATAAACGGATAGGTTAGTAAATTGTCAATTTGTTGCAAGACATTTAATTGTTCGGTTTGAAATTCCCTCTCTGCTGGAGATAAATTTTTGGCTAATACTCTATTTTTTACATCTTCACCTAATTTTAGCCATTCTTTTACGTTTGGTAGTTGGTCTAATTTCTCTTGTGGATAATATAACGCTTTACAACCACCGCAATTACTATGTCCGCATACTATAATATTTTTAACTCTCAAAAATTCCACTGCATACTCTATCACAGAAGCTGTACATTTATACGTATATCGGTTAGCTTCATATGGGGGCACCATGTTTGCAATATTTCTTACTACAAATAATTCTCCTGGTGAAGTATGAGCAATTACATCTGGCACTATTCGCGAATCACTACATCCTATATACAAAGTATGAGGTGCTTGTTTGTGAGCCAAGTCCATAAAAATCTCTTTATGCTTGTTAAAATACTCCTCCTTAAATTTAATCACACCATTTAACAATCTTTGATCCATTCTCTCTCCTTAGTTAATTTTAGGTAAAATTATAGCACGCCAAATCACTGAAGATAACATTTTTGCTAACTAATTTTGATTTTTGTAAAAATGTGTATCAAAATGACACACAACAGTATTATTTGTTAGCAATTTCTTACAAACCACATAATTGCAACTTATATTTTCGCTTTATTATGATATAATTTTTGTCTTAAATCTAAAAAAGGACTAGAAATGTTTAAATGGATAAAAGATAAGCTATCAAAAGGACTAGAAAAAACCGGAGAAGCAATAAAATCTATCATTCCGGAAAAAAAAGAAAAATACGACAAAGATACGATAGAGGAAATCTTAATAGTAAGTGATGTTGAGTATGATTTGGTTGAAAAAATCCTCAACAACCTACCAAAAGAGATTACAAGAGATAAACTCAAAAAAGAATTAAATAAAATCTTTGAAGATTTGCAACCATACCAACCAATACAAGCCAAACCCTTTGTGGAACTCATCATCGGGGTAAACGGAGCCGGAAAGACTACGACTATAGCCAAACTAGCTCAAAAATATAAAAATGAAAACAAAAAAGTATTATTAGGTGCCGCAGATACATTTAGAGCAGCAGCTATTGAACAACTAAAGGCATGGGCACAAAAATTAGATATTCCAATTATAGCTACCAAACAAGGGCATGACGCAAGTGCTGTGGCATTTGATACTATCAATAGTGCCAAAGCTAAAGATTTTGATAATGTAATTATCGATACAGCTGGTAGATTGCATACGCAAGTTAATCTGGCAAATGAACTTAAAAAAATCGTAAGAGTAGCCAATAAGGCGATGCAAGGAGCCCCGCATAGAAAAATCCTTATTATTGACGGCACACAAGGAAATAGTGCCATTGAACAAGCAAAAGCGTTTCATGAAATGGTCGGTGTAGATGGGATTATCGTAACCAAACTCGACGGCACGGCAAAAGGTGGTGCAATATTTAGTATTGTTAATGAATTAAAACTGCCTATTTTTTATATTGGAGTTGGGGAGAGAAGCGATGATTTGATCGAGTTTAATAAAGATGATTTTATTGAAACCATATTAAATGAAATTTTCAAGGAGAATGTATGAAAAAAACAGAATTTATACTCACGGAAGGATATGTATTTATCGGAGTAACTGGGATACTTTTTTTGATATCTATTTTATTTAGATTTGATACTTTGTGGCAATTGGCGTATTTTGTGTTGTTTGGGTTTATGGTATACTTCTTTATCAATCCCGAGAGAATACCTGATGAAAAAGGCGATGACGTAATCATATCTCCGGCTGATGGGGAAATTATCGAGATTACCCAAACCAAGGAGGTGTTTTTTACTAATACGGAAATGGTTAAGATCTCTATAAGATTATCTTTATTGGATAACCATATTCAAAGAAGCCCAATAGAAGGTATATTAAAACAGACTCAATATCTCCATGGAGAATTTTTGGCATTAAGTAGCGATAAAGCAAGTGAGCTTAACGAACAAAACAGAACATTATTTGAGAATAATAAACTTACAGTAATCACCAATCAAATCGCCGGATTTTTGACACGAAGAATTGTAACATGGCAAACAGAAGGTGAGATAGATTTGGCACAAAGATACGGAATGATTATGTTTGGTAGCCAAGTAGATGTGTATATTCCAACAGAAGCTAAATTAAAGGTTATTGTGGGAGAGAAAGTAAAAGCTGGAGAATCATTGATAGCAATGGTATAAGATTTGCTTGTATACACAAAAAAGGTAATCTTATGATTGAAATGATTTCATTGACGGATATCTCCACTACAAAGACTACTTCTAAAAATTCGTTATCGGCAAACTCCGATTTTTTGGAGTTGTTATTGCAAGATTTGCTAGATGAAGATACCGATAGCTCATTAGCACAATTTGATTTAAAAGATATTACCCCAAAACTAGATACAAATACACAAACCGTCAAAGACGATATGACTGCTTTGTTGTTTACTTCATCGCAATTTAATCAAAACGACCTCAAAGAAGTGAAAAATATGATCAAATCTATGTTTGATCAAAACAACACCCTCCTAACACAAGCCGATATAAAGGAGCTAAAAGAAATTACAAATCTCAAAGACCTTATCTCATTTGCAGATAAAAAAGGATTAAATATCCAAAAAATCAAATTACAAACTCAAGAAGGTCTAAAACAAGCCAGAAAAAACGACAAATCAGACAAATCTAAAAACAACACCAATGCTTTGTTGTCAAAAGATGTAGTGGAAATGAAATCGCACAAACAATTAAACACCAAAAATACCGCCCATCAAGACTCTAAAAATTCCAACCAAAAAAGTCTATTATCAAATATTCTTCAAAAAGACAAACAAACAACAAACACCAAACAAACAGCAAACACCAAACAAACAACAACCGATATAACTTCAAATCAAACTGCTTCTAATATGCAAGCACATACACAAACAACAAACAAAATCAACACCCGCAACACCGCACCAGAGATCCAAACTATGCAACATACACAAACCACCAAACAAATCCATCAACACACAACCAACGATAATTCGCACCACACAAAAACCACAACCAAGACGCCCACAACTCAAACGATAAAAACAAACACACAAAACACCCAATCATTACAAACCAATCAATCAATCAATCAACCAACCAAACAAACCATCAATCACACCACCAACCCACAACCAAAACAAACCATCAATCACACCACCAACCCACAACCAAAACAAACCGCTACTACCAATCGCACACACAAATCAATTACCCTAGAGAATCTAATACAAAAAACCACACAAGATGTCACCACCGCAAAACCTCATGAAGAATTAAAAGATACCACCACTCACCACACAACCAACACCGCCTCAAGAAATGATGCAGTAATCAATCAAAATCAGACTATGCAAGTAAATCAAATCAAGGCTAGAAGCGTGCAAGCTAAAGAAACTATCAGACATTTTAGTCAAAATTTAGATGATGCTATCAAAAACTATAAACCACCAATCTCAAAAGTCGATATAGAATTAAACCCAAAAAATCTCGGAAAAGTTGAGGTAAGTATCATCCAAAGAGGAAATAATATTCAAATCAACATGAATACGGACCAAAACAATATTCAAATGTTTCAAACCCACCAAGCGGAATTTAGACAAGCCTTGGCGAATATTGGATTTAGTAATATCGATATGAATTTCAACTCAAACCAAGATAAAGAGAGAAAACAAAATCAAGCTAAAAAGACTTATCAAGAAAATGAGATAGATGAGAATGGGGAAATTGAAATTTTAGCTGATTACAAATATGCATAAAGGAGCTAAATGACTAAAAGCGGATTTGTAGGAGTAGTAGGTGAGCCAAATGCCGGCAAATCTACTCTTATTAACTGGTTGGTTGGTGAGAAGATTGCGATGACTTCCAAAAAAGCAAACGCAACAAGAAAAAGATTGACTGTAATTGTGATGCATAAAGACCATCAAATCATTCTAATAGACACGCCTGGTATTCACGAAAAAGAAAAAATGCTTAATAAATATATGCTCAATGAGGCATTAAAGGTCTTGGGTGATAGCGACCTTTTGTTGTATATAGCAGATAGCACCAAAGATACGAAAGGTTATGAGAAGTTTTTGGCTCTAAATACCAAAAATATACCTCATATATTGGTCCTAAGCAAAGTGGATATGATTACCAAAGACAAATTGGCTCAAAAAATTCAAGAATATGAGACTTTACCAAACAAATCATACCATGAAATTGTACCTATCTCCTCTACAGCCAATATCAACAAAGACACCTTATTAGATACGATAGTCAAATACTTGCCGCAACATCCGTATTATTTTGATCCTGAGCTTATTTCTACGGAGAATATTAAAGATATCTATAAAGAGCTCATTAGAGAAGCTTTGTTTGAGAAATTGAACGATGAGATTCCTTATGAAAGTGATGTTATTATAGAAAAAATTATAGAAAAAGACGATATTGATAAAGTTTATGCTATGATTATAACTCAAAAAAACTCCCAAAAATCTATGATTATAGGTAAAGGGGGTAAAAAAATCAAGGAAATAGGGATGTTTGCACGCAAACTGCTAGAAACATTTAGCAATAAAAAGATATATTTGGAATTGTATGTCAAAACCATCCCAAATTGGACTAAAAATAAAAAAATGCTTGAGGAAATTGGGTATATAGAGTAAGGAGAGAGAGTGAGATTGATTGTTATATTATTGTTAGTAGTGCATCTATTTGCAAGCGAATTAGTTTATGATGAGATAAATAGTTCTCAAATCACAAGCACCAACATTACAGAAAACATAATTACCAATAATGAATACAACCTAAAAATCGCGGTGATTGTAGATAAAAACAAATTTTTTCAGTTTATTCCAAATATCCTAAATACCATCAACGGATACCTAAGTCATAAAGATATCAAATATAGTATAGACGTATTCAACCAAGATACCAATCTTACCAAACAATTAAACCATATCTCGCGTCACTACCCATACGTATTTGCGTATTTTACAGACAAAAAAAATATAAAATTACTCAATAAATACAATACAAGCTATTTCTTCATTCCCACAGTAAACAAAAACCAACTACCTTTTAAAACAAACTATAATATTTTCTTTGGCGGGATTAATTATAAGCAACAAGTTACCAAATTAAATAGATTTATCAATGGGTATACGATCATAGTATATGAAAATACCGAATTATCCAGATACGTTACGTCATTGATTGATAAACTATTATTGCAACCTCACAAAATCAAGAAATATCCAATTTATTATTCTAAGCTATTTTCTAATGTCTTTGTATATCTAAATACAAAAGTTGTCAATACAGCTCAAATATTAGCAAACTTTACTTATCACAAGCTTTTTACCAAGGCTATTTTAACCACTCAGCTAAATTATACCCCACTTATATTTGTCTTAACCAATCCGATGGATACTAGGAACGTGATTTTAGCAAAC
>JAADDX010000003.1 GCA_013153685.1 Campylobacterota bacterium
TTTAGAAAAAATTACAAAAAATAATTTCATAGATTTAGCACTTATGGCGACATATTACGAAAAAGACCCTTCAGTTTGGAAACTTTCATTAGTAGCGATAGATAATGAAAATATCCTTACAAATTCCAAAAGATACACTTTTGAACTTGGAGAAAATATTCCTACAAAAACTGCTTCTATGCAATTATCTCAACTAAATAAAAACTCCACATTAGAAGATTATTTAGAAGCATTTAGTGTGGAAAAATTAGTCCCAGAGTTTTACAAACAACTTTTTGAAATTTTTGAAAAGATGTTAAATACTATCGCTTATCCTACAGACGATTTCAAACAAAAACAAGATTTTTTAGTTAGATTGATTGGTAGATTATTATTTTTAAAATTTTTAGAAAAAAAGGGAATTATCCCAAAAGCAAAATTTCAAATCTCAAAAGATTACTACCATTTTACACTAGAACCATTGTTTTTTGAGATACTAAACACCCCTATCAATCAAAGAAAAGAAGAATTTCAAACAGAAGAATACAATAAAATCCCCTATTTAAATGGGGGACTTTTTGAAGCACATTATGATGACTTCTATGGATTTTCTTATCTAAGTACTTTGCATATCTCGGATGAATTGTTAGAGGAATTGTTGGATTTGCTAAATAATTATAATTTTACGATAGATGAAAATAGTCCAAATGACGTAGAAGTGAGTCTGGATCCTGAATTTTTGGGGAATGTTTTTGAACAATTGATCGGTTATGTAAATGAAGAAAATAATGTTAATCTCAAAAAAGAGACAGGAAGTTATTATACACGAAAAGAAATTGTGGAATATATGGTAAATACGTCTATTTTTGAATACCTCAAACAAAATATCTCAGAAATAAATTTAAAAAAACTTATTTTTGAAAAAATAGATAATTTAGAATTTGAAGAAAAATTGGAAATTTTAAAAGCACTACATAGACTAAAAATTCTTGATCCAGCAGTAGGGAGTGGTGCCTTTCCTATGGGGGTTTTAAATAAGGTAGTGGAAATTTTGAATATTATCGATTGTGATGCTTCTATGTGGTTAAATCTTCAAAAAGATGAATTCAAAAATAAAAACCAATCAAAAGACCCAAATTATATAAGAAAACTCTCAATTATTCAAAATTCCATCTTTGGAGTGGATATCCAACCAATAGCGATAGAGATAGCAAAGCTTAGATTTTTTCTATCGCTGCTTGTGGATGAGGATTCGACACATATCGAACCTTTACCAAATCTAGAATTTAATTTCGCATGTGCAAATAGCTTGATCCCTCTTGGAAGTTCTCCTTTGGCTTCTACTAAATATTATGAACTAGAAAAAAGATTAAAAGAGTTAAAAAAGGATTACTTTTATGCTCATTCCGATAAAAAACAACAAATTAAAGATGACTTTTTACAAATCCAAAAAGAGATGATAAATGAACTTGCGGTGAGTGACGTAGTCCAAAATAAACTTATAAATTATAACCCTTTTGATAATCTAAGTGTAGCGGAATTTTTTGATATGGAATATATGTTTAATATCAAAGATGGTTTTGATATTGTAATAGGTAATCCTCCTTATATTGATTCGGAAAATATGACCAAACATCAACAAAAAATAAGAGATATAATAAAAGAAGAATACAAATTAACAAAAGGAAATTGGGATATATATATAGCTTTTTTCGAATTAGGTTTGAGATTATTAAAAGAGAATGGAAATTTAGTATTTATCACACCCGATAAATGGTTATCAAAACCTTTTGGAAGGGCTTTGAGAGCTTGTATAAAAGACAATCTTAAGTTTATTTTAAATGGAGGAAGGGATATATTCAAACCTTCTGCCAAGGTAGACTCTATTGTAGTGCAAATTACAAAAAATGTAAACAAAGAACATATCGTTGAAATTTATGATTATGTAGCAGGTGGTATGATCTTACGACATAAGGTTAATTTAGATGTTGTTAAATTAGATAGTGATACGAGGTTGGATTTTTTATTTTCTAAGCATATCTCTTTCTTAACAAGAATTATGCAAAGCAATAAATTTACTCTTGGGGATTTTTGGACATGTGAAAATGCTTGTGCTACTTCTGATGCTTATAAACTAAAGGAAATTTTATATAACGATTGTAATATTAATGAAAACAAATTAAAAGTCGTAAATACGGGAACTATATCAAAATATATAGATTTATGGGGCAAAAGAGAAATGACATATCTAAAAAATAAATATTTATGTCCCGTTGTTGAAAAAGATGTGTTTATAGCTAATTTTGGGAATACATACGTTCAAAGAAGTTTATCTAAAAAAATAATTATAAAAGGACTTACTTTATTAGATGGCACAATAGATTTTAGTGGAAATATTATACCGGGGAAATCGACATTAGTCATCAAAGAACAAGATGATGATCGATTAAAATTACTATCTAGTTTGATTAATTCCAAATTGTATATATTTTATCTTAAGGAGAAATATTCTGGTTCAAGTTATAATAATGGTATCAATTTTACTCCCGATATGATAAATAGCATTCCAATCCCTAACATTTCCAAAGACCAACAAACCTCATTTATTCAAAAAGTAGATGAAATAATACAGCTAAAAAAACAAAATAAAGATACTTCTAAACTTGAAAAAGAACTAGATGAACTGGTATATAAGCTTTATGGATTAAGTAAAGAAGAGATTGAGATTGTAGAAAAAGAGATGTGATAAGATAAATAAACTTATCATATATTTTCTATCCTTTTTATAAGTTTTTAATTTTTGGATAATTTTGTCTTTAATGTATTTGGTGCATATTTTAAAGCTCTATTGAAGTTATTCAATAAATTGAAGAATTTTAGAATTTTGCTATTTTTTAGTAGTTGGTATAACCCAAAGTATAACCTATCTTTTAAAGATACTTAACAAAAGCCTATTTTATGGGGTTTAGAGTTTCAAAATGGTGCGGACGAGAGGACTTGAACCTCCACGTCGTAAGACACTAGATCCTAAGTCTAGCGCGTCTGCCAGTTCCGCCACGTCCGCATTTTTGGAATTGTGGATAAAAGTGGTACGCCCTACAGGATTCGAACCTGTGACCTACGGCTTAGAAGGCCGTTGCTCTATCCAGCTGAGCTAAGGACGCATATAAAGAGGTGATTTAACTTACCGCAGTAAGCTAAAGCTCCGCTTTGTTTTATAAGGTGGCACACCTGATAGGATTCGAACCTACAACCTACGGATCCGAAGTCCGTTGCTCTATCCAGTTGAGCTACAGGTGCTTAACTGGATAAAGCACTGGGGTGGATAACCGGATTCGAACCGGCGACCCTCGGTGCCACAAACCGATGCTCTAACCAGCTGAGCTATACCCACCAAAATAGAATCAAGGATTCTATTGTGCTGAATACTAAAAAAAACTGGTCGGGGTGAGAGGACTCGAACCTCCGGCCCCCTGGTCCCAAACCAGGTACTCTAACCATACTGAGCTACACCCCGTCGACATTTTTTGGAATAGAATTATAATAGAAAAATCACAATAAGTCAAGTATTTTTGTGATATTTTCGCAAAAAATCAAAATTAATCCCGAATATGAGCTTTTAATTTTTTGGTGTTTAACATTCTTAAGATATATTCGATAACAAATGCGGCAATAATTGCTACTAGCAAATAATAAGCGATTTTTAGACCCGATGAATATAGCGTTAGCCCCGCGACCAAAAACATAGATATACTTGCTAATAACACTAAGATTTTATTGGCTTTTGTTTTGTTGATAAGTTTGAGATGACCTAGGTGTGTAATCGCTTGGACTAGCAACATAATAATAGCCGCAACAGATGTAATTTGCGATAGATTAAAAAACAATATCATAGGAATTATCAAAACTGCACTCACAATCAAACCCTCAAATGAATGAAAAATATTGTATTCGTATATTTTTGGCAATTCTCCCTTTTTTGCCATCGTATAACCAATTTCCGTCACTGCATATAAAGTAGCGTTAATCGCACTAGCTGTCGCAAGTAATGCCGTCATTGCCATGATTTTAAAACCAATCTCACCAAATACCGGTTTGGCGGCTTGAGCTAGTGCATAATCTTTGGCTTTGATAACTTCACTCAAAGGTAAATTTCCCAACACAGCAATACTTGTCATAATATACAAAATAGCAACCAAAACAATAGCAATAAACATAGCTTTAATTACGGTTTGTTGAGGGTTTTGCATATCCTCTACGGTATTAGTAATCACACTAAAACCTTGATAAGCAAAAAACGTAATCCCTATGGCAAATAACATACCATTGATTGGAGGCATTTTTTGTAGTGACAATAACTCCGGCTTTATGGTAGTTAACGCCACAATAGCAAATACCACTAAAATAGCGATTTTGATAACGACGATTACATTTTCTGATTTTGCAACAATTGAAGCACCAATGAGATTAATCGCGGTAAAGACGACTATTATACCTATTGCGAATGTATTAATAGAGTGTGTGTGACTAAGAGCGGCGAAATATGTTCCAAAGGATTTGGCTACTGCCGCTAATGCGACTAATTGTGAGAAATAAAACATAATTCCCATCGCACCAGAGAAGATGTTTTCACCGAAGCTTTGGATGAGATATTCCACAATCCCACCGCGTGAAGGATATCGTATAGCTAATTTAGCCAATGAATATCCGCTAAATAAGGCTATCATTCCTCCAAAAACAAAAGATAACCAAACGATATTTCCAGCCATAGACCCAGCTTGACCTATAACGATAAAAATCCCTGCTCCTACCATTGAGCCTATGGCTAAAAATACAGCACTCCATAATCCAAATGCTTTGTTATGCATTATCTCCCCCTTTTTGTAATATCGTATAGCCTACCTATAAGCCGAGTTCTGTTTTGGGAATTATTTATCTAGGTGCTATCTTACAATAGCACTCAAGCGAAGGGTAATAATATAGGACTTTACCATCCCTTCTTGCTGCGGATTGGGTTTACCAAGCAGATTATATTGCTATAATCTCTGGTGGGCTCTTACCCCACCTTTTCACCCTTGCCTAATTAGGCGGTTTGTTTTCTGTGGCACTATCCCTCACCTTACGGTGGCCATCTGTTAGATGGAATCCTGTCCTATAGCAGCTCGGACTTTCCTCTTGATATACAAGCAATTCCCCAGTAGGCTATACGGCGTAATTATAACATATTTAGATAAGATCGCCAACTTTTAATTTTTTTCCATTTAAGTAACTAATTACATCCATTTCTTTTTTGGAATGAGGTTGGATGGTATAGAGTTTAAGTGAGCCCTGTTGGCAACCTACTATGATATGATCTTTGTGGATTTGTAATATTTCCCGAGGTGTGTGCTTAGTAGTTGTCTCATGTAATGATATTTTTTTGAGTTTAAATTCGTGTGTAAAAATCCCTGGCCAAAAATAAAACGCTAAGTATTTCCTATATATGCTATATGCATTCTCAAAATCTATTAATCCGTCATTTTTAGTAATTTTAGGAGAATAAGACGCAATCGCATTGTTTTGTTTGAGTGGCGAGATATGGTGATAATTATCTATGATAAATGGTGTAAGGCTAGCAGCCTTAATAGCAAGTTCTTCAAATAATTCCGGTGCTGTTTTGTCCCCTACCATACAGTATTCGTATCCGAGTATATCTCCCGTATCAAGCCCCACATCCATCTTCATAGCCGTAATACCAGTAAATTTATCAGCGTTTAAAATAGCACTTTGGATAGGTGAAGCACCTCTATATTTTGGCAATAAAGATGCGTGTAGATTAATACAAGGTGCGATTTCTAATATTTCCTTTGGCAAAATCATACCAAAAGCAGCTACTATAATAAAATCCGGATTGAGTTGCTTGATAGTTTGGGCTTCTGATTTGAGATTGTGAGGTTGATAGATATTAAGATTGTATTTAGCAGCTAGTACCTTAACTGGCGGTGGGGTGAGTGTTTTTTTTCTACCCACCGGTTTGTCTGGTTGTGTGTATACTCCGATGATGTCGTATTTTTCGATCAATGCTTCTAGTATGATTTGTGCATAACTTGGAGTCCCCATAAACAATATTTTCATAGCACACCCTTCATCAATTTAGCAACTTCTTGTTTGTTTATCTTAAAATCTACAAATTTCTCGAATTGCAATACCCCTTGATATACCAACATATCGCTACCGTCTTTGGTTTGGAGGTTGTATTGTTTGGCTAATTTTAAAAATGGCGTAGTTTTATAAATGACATCTACGGCATATTTAGCCTTTTGGAATAGCTGTTCTAATATCTCTTGAGGTGCTGGCAAGTTATCATTATCCAATCCCGCACTTGTGGTATTGATAATCAAATCATACTTACGAGGCTGAAATGTCTCCCATGTAAAGGTATTGTGTGTGAAATTTTGTAGTCTATTTGCACTTCGATTGAGGATATCTGCGTTTTTGAACATCAAACTCAAAGCTTTCGCAGTCCCTCCGGCACCTATTATCAATACGCTCTCATATTGAAACTCCTTAATACTCTCTACAAATCCCAAAGCATCGGTATTATATCCGATTACCTTATCACCTTCTAATACCAGACAATTAACCGCCTTTATCTCCTTGGCGATACCCCTTACCTCATCGGCTAGTTTGTATGCCCATTCTTTGTGCGGTAGTGTGACACTTGCACCTTGGAGCTTTAGTCGTCTAAAAACGTTGATAATATCTTGCCCGTTTTCCAAAAGTGTGCGTGTATAACAATAATCGTTTTTAGAATAAAATGCAAAACATTTATTATACATACGAGGGCTTTTTGAATGGTGTATTGGATTTCCAAATATTGTAAATAATTTCATCATATATCCTTATTGTAACTGCATATTTTGCAATGTTTTTAGAGTTGAATTTTGTATTTCCACCTTAAAAAACGGTAGTTCTTTTTTGTTTAGTTCGATGTTATAAAATCTAATTTCCTTAGCCGCAATGTGGTATTTGTGGGCTATTTCTTGCTTTATTTGTTGTTTGGTTTGTACGAGTGTAGAGATTTGATCTACTAATATCCCCTTGACTGTATTTGCAATATAGATTTTACCATCGGCGTATTGTTTTAGTTTGGTTAGAGTGATATTTCTATCATGGCTTACTACTTTGAGGAAATTTTGATATGTTGGATTAAGAAGGTGTGAATATAGATATTGTCGTTGTTGTTTGTCGGCTTTTTTAAATAAGCTAATAGGTTTTTTATACTTTCCAACAGTAATACTATCCTCTTCGATTCCTAGTTTTTTGGCTAACTTTCCTATAACGTAATGAGGCATAATCACCCCTATACTCCCTACTATAGCGTTTTTGTTGGCAATAATCGGTCTAATGGCACTTACTACATAATATCCACCACTTGCTGCCATACTTTCTATATATACGTTAACTTTTTTAGTTTTGGTATATTGTTTGAGATATGCATTAAATTCATCACTTGCACTTGGGCTACCGCCTGGGGTATTAAAGATGATTAAAATTTCCTTGGCGTCTTTATCACGTTTTAATTTATCCATTTTTGCGATAAGTTTGTTGATATAATCTACAGTAATTTCCTTATCAAAATTAATCACCGCCACATACGGTTTAGAAGGAGTTTTTTCTCCAAAAAATCCTGATTTTTTGATAAATCCGATCATAAAAAATATTTCCACAAATACGATAATAACCACACCGAATATTATAATTTTTTCTTTGAGGGCTTTTAGTTTGAATATGCTTAATTCTGCATGAAGTTTTTGGCTTTTTGAGAATAAATCATCCATGTTATACCTTTGTGTGAATAATGTCTTCTAGAGTAAATTGTGATAAATACTCTATCATATTTTCCTCTACCATATTTAAAAATGGCCATAAAGCACATATATTTGCCTTATTGCTAGGGCAATTGTCTTGGTTTTTGGCACATTCGTATACTAAGAAATTTTTATCTTCTACACATCGAAATACATCGATAATATTGATCTCTTTTGGCGAATGATTGAGTTTAAATCCCCCATTTGTCCCCTTAAAAGATACCACAATATCTACTTTTGATAAATTTTGGAGTAGCTTAGCTAGGAAATATTTGCTAATGCCTATATTCTCGGCTAGTGTTTTGCTATCGATTGGTTGTTTGGTTTTGGATAGTTCTATTAATGCCAAAAGAGCATATCCGGTGGCTCTTGTAAAAATCATTCTGCTCCTTTTAGTTGTTTGATTTGGGTTAGGATTTTTTGAGTAGTTTCTAAAGGATTGGGTGATTGGTAAATAGGTCTACCAATTACAATAAAATCAGATTTTGCTTTGTATGCAAATTCAATATCCGCAACCCTTTTTTGATCTGAGCTACTTTCATTAAACGGTCTGATTCCAGGGGTTAACGTAATAAAGTTATCACTTGTAATCTCTTTTATATCCAAGCTCTCAAATGCACTACACACCACTCCATCTAGCCCATTTTCATAACTCATTTTCGCAAATTGTTCTGCTTTTTGTGCAATAGGTGCCTCATAAATCTCTTCGAAATTCGCCTCATCAAAGCTTGTAAGCACAGTCACTGCCAAAACCAACGGTCTAGTTTGGAGATTGGCTAGTTTATTCATAACTTCGTACATAGCGACTCTAGAAGCACTTGCGTGTATATTAAACATATCAACACCCAAATTAGCAATTTCCACTGCCGCGGTTGCCATAGTGTTTGGGATATCGTAGAGTTTTAAATCCAAAAAGACTTTAAATCCTAGTTTTTTTAATTCTTCTACAAACGCATTTCCATCTCGAATATAACTTCTAAATCCTACTTTTAGCCAAATTTCATCATTAATATGCGATAAATCTTTTGCTAGTTGTAAATTTTGTTCTTTTGAAGGATTATCTAATGCGATACATAATTTCATTTGCTATCCTTTGCAATTTTATCTAACATACCATTGATAAATTTGGTGGAATTTGCCGAGCTTAACAGCTTTGCGATTTCTATTGCTTCATTGATTACTACTTGATATGGAGTTTGTGTGTATAAAATCTCATATACACCCAACCTTAATATAGCCTTATCCACATTATCCAATCTCTCAAAATCCCAGTCTTTAGTGAGATGAGCTTTGATAATTTCGTCAATTTGCTCTAAATGATCTAATACGCCATTTAACAATTCCATGGCAAATTCCGCTTTTTGCGATTTGATTTTTCTTTCATTTAGGTATTCTTGTGCTTGTTGTAAAATATTCTCATTTCCTAAATCCATCGCATATAACATTTGCACGATAGCCGTTCTTGCTTGTGTTCTTGTAGCCATTTTTAATCCTTCTATTTCAAAATTTTATGAAGCTTGTTGCCTTTTTGCATCCATTTATATAATTTTTTGCGTTTTTGTTTTTTGATGAGTTTTTTGGCTTTTTTGAGTTCTTGTATAAAAGCTTCGATCGCATCTAGGAGGTTTTCTTCATTACTCCAAAAAATTTCCTCCCACATTTTAGGGTTGCTTTTAGCAAGTCTTGCCATACTTTTAAATCCTCCTGCTGCTAATGCGACAATATGTTCATTATCTTCTTGTTTTAATACAGCATTAGCGAGCGAATAGCTTACTATATGTGGCATGTGTGAGATAAAAGCAGCGTGTCTGTCATGCTCTGCGGCATACATGATCTTGATTTGCATATTTAATTGTTTGTAGATATCAAACGCCACATTTAGTTGATATTTATTAGTCTCTTCTACATCGCATACTACCATAATTTTCCCATCATACAAATCTCTAATCGCAGCTTTTGGTCCAGAATACTCCGTCCCAGCCATCGGATGTGATGCGACTAATTTGTGTCTGAGGTTTATGGGGCATTTTTGGATTATTTCCTCTTTTGTAGAACCAAAGTCTATAATAGTTACATTTTCTCTAAGCGGTAATAAAGCAAGTTGTTGTAGGGTGTTGATAATAGCACATATTGGGATTGCAAGCACTATTACATCGCATTGAGTAATCTCTTCAAATGTGATTATCTCATCGACAAGTTTGAGCTCTAATGCTTCATTAGTATGAGAGAGGTTGTGGTCTAGTCCTACTATTTTGGAGAAATTACAATGCTGTCTTACCGCTAGTGCAAAACTTCCACCCATCAATCCAAGTCCTACAATTCCTAAAATCATCTATTTCCTTTTTGTTTATTGTAACATAATTTTATCTTTTTGATATTCATCTTCGTAATAATGTTTGAATCTTCGATGAAACCAATACCATTCATGCGGTCTTTGGCGTATCATCTCTTCGATAACGTCGCTTTGCATTTGTGTGGATTTGTGTATATCCTGCTCTAAAATAGGCTTTTTAAATATCAGTTTGTATTTGTTTTTATCTCTTGTGATAAATACCGGTATAATCGGGATATTAAATTTCTTTGATAACAAAGCCGCACTTGGAGTTTGTAGTGCTTTTAGTCCAAACATCTCTACATCAACCCCTTCATTTTTAGCCGTATTTTGATCTACAAATAGCCCAACACTTCTACCTTCTTTAATAGCCTTCATCAGCCCTTTTAGAGCACCTTTTTTGTCAATTGTTTGGATATTAAATTTGTGTCTGTATTTGCTAATAAATTTTAACAAAAATTGATTGATAAATTTCAATTTATATGATTTTTCTCTAATAATCACAGTTAATGGAATCTCCAACACTCCACCAATTACAGATGCAATCAATTCCCAATTTCCATAATGAGCGGAAATGAAGATTACTGGTTTATCAAGGTATTTTTGAACCTCCTCCAATCCTTCAATTTCCACTTTTTGTTTTAATTGCGTTTTTGTAATGTTTTTGTTTTTGAGAATATCTAATAAATTATAAGCAAAGTTATCGTATACTTTGTGGAGGAGTTGTTTTTTTTGGTGAATTGGCATATCTTTAAATACTAGGTTTAAATTGGTAATTACAACTCCTCTGCGTCTTTTATCTATGCTATAAAATAACCTACCTAAAATTTTATGCAACATTACAACGCTTTTGCAACCTCACTAAATGCATCAATACTTTTTTCTATATCTGCACCACTCATAGCCGAACATATAAATCCAGTCTCATAAGCACTCGGTGCAAAGTAAAATCCTCTTTTTAACATTTCGCTGTGGAATTTTGCATATCTCTCTTCATCACCAGCACATACATCATCGAAGTTTTTAGGTAATTTGTCATTAAAGAAAAATCCAAACATACTTCCTCTTACATTATAATGAAATGGAATATTGTTTTCTTTTGCAATACTTGCAAATCCAGCCATTAATGTCTCCGCTTTTGTTTGTAATTCCGTATAAAGATTTTCATTTGATTTTAGTTTTTTAAGACTTGCAAGTCCAGCACTCATAGCTACTGGATTTCCACTTAATGTTCCTGCTTGATATATTGGGCCTTCTGGGCTTAATTGTCTCATAATTTCAGCTTTTCCAGCAAAAGCACCAACTGGCATTCCACCACCGATTACTTTACCAAAAGTTACAATATCAGCCTCAATCCCAAGCAGTCCATAACTACCTTTAAGACTTGCTCTAAATCCACTCATAACTTCATCAAATATTAAAATAGCTCCATTCTCCTTACAAAGTGCTTTTAATTCAAGCAAAAATTCTTTATCAGCCGGCACCAAACTCATATTTCCAGCTATTGGTTCAATTATCACACACCCAACATTTCCTGCTTCAAAACATTTCTTTACACTATCAATATCATTATAATCAGCCAAAAGTGTATGTTTTGTAAAATCAGCCGGCACTCCTGGGCTTGATGGTGTTCCAAATGTAACTGCTCCACTTCCAGCACTTACAAGCAAGCTATCGCTATGTCCGTGATAACACCCTTTAAACTTAATAATATCATCTTTGCCACTTACCCCCCTTGCTACTCTAATAGCACTCATTGTAGCTTCTGTTCCTGAGCTAACAAATCTTATTTTATCAAGGTATGGAAATAACTCCAATACCTCCTTTGCAAGCTCTGTCTCAATAGCAGTCGGTGCTCCAAAACTTGTCCCATTTTGGACTGCTTGGCAAATGCTATTTTCTATATCTTTATCACAATGCCCAAAAATAAGAGGACCCCAACTTTGAATAAAATCTAAATATTTATTACCATCTTCATCTATAATGTATGCACCTTCACCTTTTTTGATAAAAATAGGTATCCCGCCTACACTTTTAAATGCTCTTACTGGTGAATTTACTCCACCTACGATATATTTTTGTGCTTCTTGAAATAATTTTTGGCTATTTTGTGTATTCATCTGCTAATCCTTGAATTTTTGCGTAATTATATCATAATTAGAATTTCATTTTGATTGCAATTCGTAATTTGGATTAATATATGATAAAATCGTAAAAAATTTTTAAGGAAAGGTTATGCAACGAATCGATTATGAATATCCTTTATATTATCTTGATGATTTGACATTTCCCGATCCATGTGAGAATTTCTATGATGGACTTGGGGCTATTAGCAGTGATTTGGAGCCTAATAGGCTGATTGCTGGATATTCTAACGGATTTTTTCCATGGTTTGAGCAAAACGGGATGTTTTATTGGTTTTGTATTGATCAACGTATGATTTTGTATACCAATGAAGTAAAAAAGAGTAAAAATTTACTCAAAAAGTTACGAAGTAAGAATTGGAACTTTACTATCAACCAACACTTTACACAAGTGATGCACAATTGTGCTACTATCAAAAGAAAACATGAAGATAGCACATGGATTACGCAAGAGTTTATCGAGGCTTATACGACGTTACATCAAAACAAATTTGCTATTAGCGTAGAGAGCTATTATAAAGGGGAGTTAGTAGGCGGTTTGTATGGAGTAGCTATCGGTAAGTATTTCTCAGGTGAGAGCATGTTTGCCAAAAAGAGCGATGCTAGTAAACTTGCTTTGATTTTTTTGTGTGATTTATTGTATCAAAATGGTATAGAATGGATAGATTGCCAAAGCGGTAGTGAGCACTTGTTGCGAATGGGTGCAAAGTATATCCCTAAATGTGAGTTTATAGAGAAATTAAGAGAATATACCACCTAATTGATACAATTTGTAAAAGTAAATAAAGTTTTAGCACAAATTCAAATGAAATTTGACAAAATGATGTTATAATTGCATTTCTTTAAAAAAAGGAGTGAATAAATGGTAATTTTACCGGCTATTGATTTAAAAGACGGACAAGCTGTAAGGCTAACAGAAGGTCTCATGCAAACAGCCAAAATCTACAGTAATGAACCATACGAAGTAGCTAAGAGATTTCAAGAATTGGGTAGCGAATGGTTGCATGTGGTGGATTTAAACGGAGCTTTTAAGGGTGAGCCTGAAAATTTAGAACAAATTAAAAAAATAAGAAACAATACCGACTTAAAAATAGAACTCGGAGGAGGGGTTAGAGATGAAGATACTATCAAGATGTATCTTGATTTAGGAGTTGATAGAGTTATTTTAGGTAGTGTTGCTCTAAAGGATCCGGAATTTGTCAAAAAAATGGCTCAAAAATACAAACACAAAATTGCACTTGGTATAGACGCTAAAGATGGTTATGTAGCAGTGCAAGGTTGGGCTCAAGTTAGCCAAAAAAAAGCCGTGGATTTTGCAAAAGAATTTCAAAATACCGATATAGAAGTGATTATTGCTACGGATATTAGCAAAGACGGCACACTAAGTGGAATAAATATTGCTTTTGTAAAAGAGATTCAAGAGGCGAGTGGTTTGGATGTGATAGCCTCTGGAGGAGTTAAGGACATAAATGATATAAAAATTGCTGTAAATAATGAAATTTATGGTATAATTATCGGTAAAGCTTTTTATGAAGGCACTATTGATTTAAAAGAAGCATTTAAGTTAGTTAAGGAGAGATAATGAAAGTATTAGTTGTAGATGATAGTTCAACAATGAGAAGAATTATTGTAAACACTTTAGCAAGGCTTGGATATAAAGATGTAGTTCAAGGTGCTGATGGTGTGGAAGCTTGGGAAGCAATGCAAAAAAATCCAGATATCGGTGTGGTTATTACTGACTGGAATATGCCTAATATGAATGGGCTTGAATTGGTTAAAAAAATTAGAGCGGAAGAGAAATATGCAGATATTCCTATCATTATGGTAACTACAGAAGGTGGAAAAGCAGAAGTAATTACGGCGTTAAAAGCTGGAGTTAACAATTACATCGTAAAACCGTTTACTCCTCAAGTATTAAAAGAGAAATTACAAGCTGTAATGGGTGTGAATGAAGAGTAATTACTATGAACTTACCATTACTCTTGATTCTTTCAAAGACGAAATTGAGAGTTTTTTATTAGATAGATTTAACAATGGAATAGAGGAATTTAACAATTCCTTGATTTTAAGAAGTGAATATGACTTTGATGAATTGCTTAAGCAACTAAAAGACTATGTAGTAGCGTTAGAGGAAATTTTCAATACATCGATAAATATAGATATTAAAGTAACTCAAAAAGAAAATAAAGATTGGATTGCTAACTACCAAAATTCTATTCAACCAGTTGAGATAGAGGAATTTTATATTCATCCATCTTGGCATCCTCCAAAAGAAAATAAAATCAATATACTTATCAATCCCGCTCTTGCCTTCGGGAGCGGTCATCACGAAACCACCTCTACTTGTGTATTAGCTCTTAAGAGATATGTGCAGCCTTCATTACACGTATTGGATGTAGGATGCGGTAGTGGTATTTTGGGTATTGTGGCTAATAAACTTGGAGCTGAGGTGGATGCTTGTGATACGGATCCGTTAGCAGTAGAGAGTGCAAAAGAGAATTATGAACTAAACAACGCAAAATATAACGATATTTGGGTTGGTAGTGCCAATCAAGCTACTAAAACATACGATATAGTAGTTGCTAATATCATTGCTGATGTGTTGGTTTTTATATACAACGACTTAAAAAAAACTTCTAAAAATATCTTGATTCTCTCTGGAATTATAGATAAATACAAACAGAAAGTATTGGATAAATATTTGCGTGAGTTTGACTTGATAGATGAAATTCCTAAAAATGAATGGGTTACTCTGATACTAAAAAGGAAATAAATGGATAAAAACAACAATAACAACTTTTTTAATCAAAATCCACTTTTGGCGTTTGTTATCTTTGCAATTGTTACTATTTTGATATTCAAAGCAATTGCCCCCCAAAATGCAACTAATGAAAATCTAAATCAAACTACCACTTTTTCAAAAAGTATCGAAATTGCGTATTCAGATCTTAAAAAATTGGTGCAAACTAGAAAAATCGCATACGTAGGTATTGGGAAACATATTATCAAAGCCAAGACAAAAACTGGTGAGATTTTGATAGCCCAAAAGGTTGATGGAGATAATACTTTGATTCCTTTGTTGGATAAATACGATGTGCCTTATGGATCGATTCAAGATACGAGTTGGTTGAATGAATTGATTTTTGGTTGGATTATACCGGTATTTATATTTTTTGCTATTTGGATGTTTTTGGCTAATAGAATGCAAAAATCAATCGGAAGTTCGATACTCGGTAAAAGTAGTGCCAACGGTATGATTTCTAGCGAAAAACCAAACGTTACATTTGATGATGTGGCTGGAAATGATGAGGCTAAAGAGGAAGTAAAAGAGATAGTAGATTTCCTAAAAGAACCGGAGAGATATTTAGAGCTAGGAGCTAAGATCCCAAAAGGAGTATTGCTTGTAGGACCTCCAGGGACTGGGAAAACACTACTTGCCAAGGCGGTAGCTGGTGAGGCTGATGTGAAGTTTTTTGCAGTTAGTGGGAGTAGCTTTATTGAGATGTTTGTAGGAGTAGGTGCGAGTAGGGTAAGAGACTTGTTTGCTCAAGCCAAAAAAGAAGCACCGGCTATTATCTTTATTGATGAGATCGATGCTATTGGAAAAAGTAGAGCTGCTGGAGGGATGATTGGTGGAAATGATGAACGTGAACAGACATTGAATCAATTGTTAGCGGAAATGGATGGATTTGATAGCGATGTGCCTGTGATTGTGCTTGCGGCTACTAACCGTCCGGAGGTTTTAGACCCAGCATTACTTAGACCAGGGAGATTCGATAGACAAGTGTTAGTAGATAAACCGGATTTCAAAGGAAGAATAGAGATCTTAAAAGTGCATATCAAGGGATATAAAATTAGCAAAGAAGTAGATTTGGAGGAAATTGCCAAACTTACGGCTGGTCTTGCGGGGGCTGACTTGGCTAATATCGTAAATGAAGCTGCTTTGTTGGCTGGGCGTCAAAACAAAAAAGAGATCCAACAACAAGATTTTTTAGAAGCTATTGAGAGAGCTATTGCGGGACTTGAAAAGAAATCAAGAAGAATTGATGAAAATGAGAAAAATATCGTAGCATATCATGAAAGTGGGCACGCACTTATTGCACAAATTACAAAAGGTGCTAAAAAAGTAAAAAAAGTTTCTATTGTTCCAAGAGGATTAGCGGCACTTGGATATACACTCAACACCCCAGAAGAGAACAAATATCTGATGCAAAAACACGAACTTATTGCGGAAATTGACGTGTTGCTTGGTGGTAGAGCGGCTGAGGAAGTGTTTATTGGGGAGATATCAACTGGTGCAAGTAATGATTTGGAGAGAGCGACTGATATTGTCAAAAGTATGGTTAAATTGTATGGTATGAGTGAAGTGGCTGGGCTTATGGTGCTAGAAAAAGCCAATAGTAGGTTTTTAGAAGGTGGCTTTACAAACAATAAAGACTACTCAGAGAAAACTGCACAAGAAGTGGATGAATATATCAAAACGTTACTATTAGACAGATATAAAGAAGTTAAGTTTAAGCTCAAAGAGTACGAAGAAGTGATAGAAAAGATGGTTCAAAAACTCAAAGAAAAAGAAGTTATTACCGGAGAAGAGGTAACTCAACTTATACAAGAAGTCAAAGCACCACCGGCATTACAAGACCAAGAAGAAGACAATTCTTAAGATTGTCTTGATTCTGCTACCATATCGTCTAGTAATTTATACATCTTTTTAGTATCTTCTTCAGCCTTTTGGAAATCACCTAAAGCATCCTTCATACTGCTATTCATCGCATTTTGCATATTTCCGTTAAAATCACTGTTTGATTGGTTGATGTTACCATACGATTCTGTTTGTTTAAATGCGGTCTTTCCGCTACCATTGTACCATTTCTCAAAAGTATGTTCACCGCTATCTGCTTGATATACGCTATCTCCTAGGAGTTTTGTTTTGTAATTTCTAATTTTGAATAATAAATTGTTGATTTTTTGTTGTAGTGCAGTGAGTGTATTTGCTAAGAATTCAAACTCTTCAAATGTTTTAAGGTCTATTTCATATAATGTATTAAATCCACTACTAAAATCATCCATAAATTTATGCATTACATCTAGCACATCATCCATCTTGCTACCCTCATCAGACATGTTAGACGAATTTTGTTTTAGTGCATTGATGCTTACTTCTACTTCTGTTGTAGCTTTTTGTGTTCTCTCAGCTAGTTTTCTAACCTCATCCGCAACTACCGCAAATCCTCTTCCAGCTTCACCAGCTCTTGCTGCTTCAATAGCTGCATTTAACGCAAGTAAATTTGTTTGATCGGCAATATCTTTGATTAATCCGATAATATTGCTGATATTATCCACGCTATCGTTTAGGCTTCTGATATTATCTCTTGAAGTAGCTGCGAAATCTAATAAAGTTTTCAATTCGCTCATAAATTTTTCAAATATCTCTTTTAGCTCTTCAATCTCACCTTTTACCTCTTTGTTTGTCTCTATCATGGAATTAATTTGCGTAATATTGTCATCCGCATTTTGTGCGATTTCCAGTGCATTTTGTTCACTATTTTCAATCATCTGTGTGACTATATCAAGCTTGTCTTGGTTAACAGAACTATTATCTGCTTGTTTTTTCAACTCTTCATTTTCAGATAATAACACTTCTAACTTTTTTTCTAACTCTGCGATTTTAGCTTTGAGCTGATTGTTTTCATTTTCCAACTCGCTAATCCGCTGTAAATGTTTTTTGTTGCTAAACATGGGCTATCCTTTGCATAATTTACCTCCCCTTCCGATACAAAATATCGCTGGATTATATCGAATTTTATCTTAAAAAACTCTTAATAATATCGCATTTAGTGTAGTGATATCACTCATAGTGGAAATTTAGTATCACTTTATTAATGAATGGCAAAAATTTGGATTGAATCTTTTATGTGATAAAAATTTGAGTTATAATAACAAAAATGTTTAAAGGTATATAATGTCTGAAATTGCGATTAAAATAGAAGATTTGGTCAAGAAATACGGTAAGGGTGAGAGTGAAGTGCTTGTGATTGATAAAGCGAATTTTACTATGTATAAAGGTGAATTTGCAGCGTTAGTAGCACCGAGTGGTGCAGGTAAAACTACGGTGCTTATGATGTTGGGATGTGTGATTGAACCTACTAGCGGACGTATTCAAATAGGTAAGAAGGTAGTGTATGATAATAAGTGGCTTATCAAAGATGATAGACAGCTTCGTAGAAAGCAGATAGGTTTTATTTTTCAAGCACATTATCTTATCCCATTTTTAAATGTAGAGGAGAATGTGAGTTTATTGCCGTATCAAAACGGAGAATCTCCGGATATAGTAAAGCCACGGGTGAAAAATTTGTTAGAGTATTTGAAAATAGGCGATAAATTGGATTTTATGCCGAGTGAATTGAGTGGTGGACAAAACCAAAGAGTAGCGATTGCAAGGGCACTTGCAAATAATCCGGATATTATCTTAGCTGATGAGCCAACAGCCGCATTAGATAAGGAAATGGCAGTAAGTGTAGTAAAATTACTCAGAAAAATTGCCAAAGAAAAAAACGTGAGCATTATTATGGTAACACATGATGAGAGTTTGTTGCCGTATTGTGACAAGATCTTAAGCATTAATGAGAGAAAAATTATAGAAAAAAAGGTGATAAATGGCATTATTTAACAAAAAGTTTGATATAATTATCTAAAAGGGTAATACATGAAATGGATCAACATTGCAATGATTGCTTGTAGTTTGCAAGCAGTAACACTCAAAGAATTGATTATAGCTACTTTAGAACACAACCAAAATATCAAGTCTTATTCGTATACGAATTTATCTCAAAAACATAACGCACAAAGTGTAAGTAATATTTATAATCCTAATATCGTTGTTGGTGCAAATTACAACAAACTAAGTATGGATATGGCACCAACTCAGATAGGAGAAGTAACTAACACATATGCAAAATTTAGTATAAATTTGTATAATGGCGGTAAAAATCGTGCACTCAAACAACAAAAACAATATCAATACAAATCTAGTGCATATCACAGTACCACTTTGATCAAACAAACACTGCTTGATTTGGTAAATATGTATTTCAATCTCAAAACTACAAATGATAACATTGAAGTATACAAAGAAAAATCAAAAGCACTCAAAGCACAATATGAAAGAGTTAAAATCAAATATAATATGAAAATGACGACAATAGATGAAGTACTTAAATTGCAATCGGAGTATGAGAGCAACTTGTATAATATCGATGAGTTATTGTATCAAAAACAACAGCTTATTAGAAATATTTTACTAATCAGCGGTATTAAAGTAGATACGCTTGATACCAAAACGTTGCCAGATTTACAAATCACATATACGCCTAGTAGTAATATCAAGGCTTTAGAGTATACTCTCAAATCAAATCAAGCAAATGTAGAGGTAGTTAGGTCTAATAAAAAACCAGCAGTGCAACTTACCGATACGGTAAATTTCTATTCGTATAGCGATTATAATTCCCAATTAGTCAAAGACCTACCACACAAACAAAATCAACTTGCGATTTTAGTTACATACGATCTATTTGATACTTCTACTAATCACAAAATAGAATCAGCCAAAATGATGCAATTAGCAACAGCAAATCAGCTCGCTTTTGCAAAAAACCAAGAAAAGATGGAATTTGTATTGGCTAAAGAGAAGATTAAAACTCAGCTTTTAAAAATCAAATCATTACAAAGTGCAGTTCAAATGGCTAATAGCGTGTATAATATTATCAAAGCAAAGTATGAAAACGGCGTAGTTGATAATATCACCTATTTGGATGCTTTAAGTAAAAAAATTTATAATTTAGCTTTATACAAAAAAGCATTGAATGATTTGGAAATTGCTAAGGCAAATTATTATTTCAAAAGCGGAATTAACTACAAAGAAGTCTTACATAAATTCTAATCTTTTCCTTCTTAGAAGGAAAGAATCTGCATATTTCTTCTTGAAAATCACTGTAAAATATTGTATAATTTCACTCCAAAAAAACAGGTTGTCAAAACCCGAGATCTTTGTAAAGGAAATTTATGGAAAGAATCAGACTTAAACTACAGGCGTATGAGCACAGAGTATTAGACAAATCGGTAGCTGTGATTATCGATGCAATCAAGAGAACTGGAGCTGAAATCAAAGGTCCAATTCCATTACCTACAAAAATCAAAAGATACACAGTATTAAGATCGCCTCATGTTAACAAGGATTCAAGAGAGCAATTCGAGATTAGAATTCACAGAAGAATTATTGACGTTGTAGCGGCGAGTGGAGATACTGTTGATCAACTTATGAAACTTGAACTAGCCCCAGAAGTTGATGTGGAAGTTAGGGCTTTAAATAAGTAAGGAGAAATGAATGGAATTTATAGTTGAAAAGATTGGAATGAGTAGAACAGTTTCAGTTCCAAGCACAGCAGTTACCTTATTGAAAGTAAAAGAAGCTAAAGTTGTGGAATTAAAAGACAACGGAAAAGCTTTGGTGGCATATAGCAACGGTAAGAAATTCAACAAAGCTATTGAAGGAATGCAAAAAAAGTATAACTTAAGCAAAGAATTCAATAGATTTGTAGAACTTACAGTAGCAAATGCTGAAGCTGGAGATTTGGATGTGAGTGCTATTGAAGCAGGAAAAGTTGCTAAAGTTACGTTCAAATCAAAAGGTAGAGGATTTAGCGGTGTTATCAAAAGACACGGGTTTGCCGGAGGTCCGAAAAGTCACGGTAGTAGATTTCACAGAGCACCAGGTTCTATTGGTAACTGTGAGTGGCCAGGGAGAGTTCAACCGGGTCAAAAAATGCCAGGACACTATGGTAACGAAACAAAAACAGTAAAAAATGAAATTTTAGATTTTAATCCGGATACCGGAATTATCGTAGTAAAAGGAAGTGTTCCGGGTGCTAATGGAGCATTAGGAAGAGTAAGGATAGACAAATGAGTATCGAAAAAGTAACACAATTACCAGAAGAGTTTCAAGGGATTAATCCTCATAACCTTTATTTATATGCAAAGGCTTATTTAGCAAATTTAAGAGCTGGGACAGCTCACACAAAAACAAGAAGTGATGTAAAAGGTGGTGGTAAAAAACCTTGGAGACAAAAAGGGACAGGTAGAGCAAGAGCAGGAAGTATTACTTCACCGGTATTCGTAGGTGGTGGAGTAGCACACGGTCCAAGAAATACAAGAAATTGGTCTCAAAAAATCAACAAAAAACAAAGACAAGCAGCATTGAGATATGCTTTAAATGAAAAAGCACAAAGCGATGCACTTTTTGTAGTAGATAGCATCAAGATTGAATCAGGTAAAACAAAAGATGCAGTAGCATTCCTAAACCAAATCGGTGCAAGAGACTACTTAGTAGTTGTTGATACGTTAGATGAAAAAACGTTTTTAGCATTTAGAAATATTCCAAATGCTTACATTATAGAAATAAATGAATTAAACGCATATGATGTAGCAAGTTTTTATGCGGTAGTTTTTGAAAAATCAGCTTGGCAAAAAGTTATAAAAGGCTAAAAGATGGCAGATATTACAGATATCAAATCAATCGTATATACAGAAAAAGCTCTTAATTTACAAGAGCAAGGTGTTTTAGTAGTGCAAACATCACCAAAAGTTACTAAAAATCAAATTAAAGAGATTTTTAAAGATTATTTTGGAATTAATGTTTTAAAAGTTAATTCTCTAAGACAATCAGGTAAAACTAAGAGATTTAGAGGAATTGCTGGAAAAAGAAATGACTATAAGAAATTCTATGTAAGTATCCCAGAAGATGCTAAAATAGAAAGTTTAAGTGTATAAGGATAAACAATGGCAA
>JAADDX010000039.1 GCA_013153685.1 Campylobacterota bacterium
TAGTAAAAAAAGGAGCTGATGTTGGTGGTGGTGCTTCTATTTTAGGAGTTTTATCTGGAACAAATGGAAATCCTATTACTATTGGAGAAAATACACTTCTTGGAGCAAATTCAGTAACAGGTATTCCTCTTGGTGATGGATGTATAGTTGATGCTGGAATTGCTGTGCTTGAAGGGACAAAAATTTATATAAATGACACTCAAAAAGCAAAAATCAAAGAAGTTAATCCAGATTTTGATACAAGCAAAGAAGTTTATAAAGGGCTTGATTTAGCAGGACTAAATGGTATTCATTATAGATTTGATACAACTATTGGAAAAATGGTAGCATTTAGAAGTGTAAGAGAAGTAAAATTAAATGAGGAATTACACTAAAGGTAGAAAATGGGACTCAAAGAACTATTTAACAAACTAACTCACAAAACACAACCATCAAAAGACCAAGCTCCTACGCATTGGATTAAATGTCCAAGTTGTGGAGCATTGAGTTTTTATAAAGAAGTGCTAAAAGAGAATAATACATGCCCAAAATGTGGGTATCACTTTAGAATGAGTGCAGAAGATAGAATCAAACTACTAGCTGATGAGGGTAGCTTTGAAGAATATGATAAGAATCTAGAGCCGGTAGATCCTTTGCACTTTGTGGATAAAAAAAGTTACCAAAAAAGAATCCAAGAAGGATACAAAAAAACTGGACGCAAATCATCTGCTATTAGCGGTGAATGCAAGATAAATGGTGTGCTAACACAACTTGTGGTATTTGATTTTGCCTTTATGGGAGGTAGTTTAAGCTCTGTAGAAGGTGAAAAGATTGTAAGAGCTGTAAATAGAGCACTCAACAAAAAGACCGGATTAGTAATAGTAAGTGCTAGTGGTGGAGCTAGGATGCAAGAATCTACTTTTTCTTTGATGCAAATGGCTAAGACATCTGTGGCTTTATCAAGCTTAGCTCAAGCCAAATTACCTTACATATCGGTATTGACTGATCCGACAATGGGAGGAGTAAGTGCTAGCTTTGCTTTTTTGGGAGATTTTATTATAGCTGAACCGGGTGCGATGATAGGATTTGCTGGAGCAAGAGTGATTAAACAAACTATCAAAGAAGAATTACCAGAAGGGTTCCAAAGAGCTGAATTTTTATTAGAACATGGTTTGATAGATATGATTGTCAAAAGGGATGAGCTAAAAACTACTATTTCCGATATTTTGCTCTTTACAAATACACCAAGCAAGTAGATATCTTAATCAAACTTTAAGATATCTTTTGCTTGAATCATATCCTTATCACCTCTACCACTTAAATTTACGATAATAATTTCATTTGGAGTGATTTGAGTTTTTTTAAGATAAGCAATAGCATGTGAACTTTCAAACGCTGGAATAATCCCTTCTTTTTGGGAGAGCCATACAAAAGCATCAAGAGCTTCTTTATCTGTAATCGTATCGTATTTTACGGATTTGTTTTCAAAATGAAATGCATGTTCTGGTCCAATACCTGGATAATCAAGTCCAGCAGAGATAGAGTAAGCTTCTTGTATCTGTCCATCTTCATCTTGAAGTAAATAACTCATTTGCCCATGCAATACCCCTGGACTTCCCTTTTGAAGGCTTGCTCCGTGAAAATCAGTATCAAGTCCTTTTCCACCAGCTTCAATCCCGATACATTCAACCTCTTTATCCTCTAGAAAATGACTAAAGATTCCTATAGCATTACTTCCACCGCCAATTGCGGCTATTACTTTGTTTGGTAATTTATTTTCTGCTTGTAAAATCTGCTCCCTTGCTTCCCAACCAATAATAGCTTGAAAATCTCTTACCATCATTGGATATGGATGAGGTCCTGCAACCGTTCCTATTACATAATAAGTATCTCTTGCATTGGTCACCCAGTAACGAATTGCATCATTCATCGCATCTTTTAAAGTCTTACTTCCAGATTCAACTGCGTGAACCCTAGCACCCAAGAGTTTCATTCTAAATACATTTAATTCTTGTCTTTTTACATCTTTTGCACCCATAAACACATCACATTCAAGCCCAAAAAGTGCAGCTGCAGTGGCAGTAGCTACACCGTGTTGTCCTGCTCCAGTCTCAGCAATTACTTTGGTTTTACCCATTTTTTTGGCGAGCAAACATTGAGCTATGGTGTTGTTTACTTTATGAGCTCCCGTATGATTAAGGTCTTCTCTTTTGAGGTAAATTTTTGCGTTTAACTCATCACTTATATTTTTAGCAAAATACAAAGGGGATGGTCTTCCTATATATTGCTTGAAATAATAATCCACCTCTCTCCAAAACTCTTCATCAAATCGCACCTTTTGATACGCTTCATCAAGCTCGAGTAAAACTGGCATCAGAGTCTCTGGTACATATCGTCCACCAAACTTATCAAAATGTCCGTTGTTATCTGGGTCGTATATCTTTTTTGGTATATACATATTTATCCTTTACCAATTGGTGAATATTCAAATAGTTAACGTGATACATATTTGAATATTGTATGAGCAAATTATACCAAAAGATTGTTGATTTTGTGGATGTTACAATGCGAATTACAAAGTATAAAGATTGTTAAATAATAATTTTTATCCTTGACAAAAAAATATTATTTGATTATAATTCCACCCACAAAGCTTGAATATGAAGCTTTTAAGATACAAAGGAGCTATTATGGCTTGTGAGAGAGAAGTAGAAGCGATTAATGATGAAGCACAAGATGATATTATTAAAAACAAGGAGATAACAATGGAAAACACACAAGCTGGTGTATTGGTACTAAAACAAATGCCACAATTTAAAGCAGAAGCATATAATGCTGAGACAGGGCACTATACAGAAGTTAGCAGTGAAGATTACAAAGGAAAATGGACTGTAATTTGTTTTTATCCAGCAGATTTTACATTCGTGTGTCCAACGGAAATTGCAGCTATGAATGCAAGCTTAGATATTATTAAGGGTGAGCTTGGATGTGAAGTATTGGCAGTATCAACAGATACCAAATTCTCACACAAAAGATTTGCAGAAACTGAACCACTTTTAAAAGATCTAAAACTTACTATCGCAGCAGATCCAACTACTGAGTTAAGTAGAAAATTTGGTGTACTAATCGAAGGAGCTGGGATTGCATTAAGAGGGAGATTTTTAATCAATCCAGATGGTGTAATCGTAGCACAAGAAGTTCAAGCACCGCCAGTAGGTAGAAGTGTAAAAGAGTTTATCAGACAAATCAGAGCTCATCAACACGCTCATAAAACTGGTGAAGTTTGTCCAGCAAACTGGAAACCTGGTAAGAAAACATTACCGGTAAATACTGATGTAGAACCTATGACCGGAAGAGTAGGGGATTATATCACTATTGAAGAAATTATGGCAGATTAAGAGAGCCCTTCTCTTAATCTACAAAGAGCGTTAATGCAAGATATTAGTGCGTTATTGCAGAATTCTGCTTTGAAAATTACACCTCAAAGACTAACAATATTATCTATTATTCGAAAATATGGGCATATTGCTATAGATGAGTTGTATGAACAAATTAGGAGCGTATACCCTACGATTTCGTTAGCTACGGTATACAAAAACATCAATGCATTACAAGATGCCAATATCATAGCACAAATCCATCCCCAAATGCAAAAGCCGAAATTTGAGCTTAAAAAACAACAACACGGACACTTTATATGTAAAGTATGCCAAAGTGTATATGATTTTAAATTGCAAAATATTTGTAGCCCTAATTTGGATATAATAGATGATATTGAAGAGAAAGAAGTATATTTGTATGGTGTTTGCAAGAAGTGTAAAGGAGAGTAAATGATAAAAAGTAATATCAAAATTATAGCCGGTAAGCATAGAGGTAAAAAGCTCTATATGGCGGATAAAACCACGACAAGAAGTAGCAAAAATATCCTCAAAGAATCGGTTTTTAATACATTACAGTTTGAAGTAGCAGATTCAATATGGGTTGAGGTATTTGCTGGAACCGGCTCTATAGGACTAGAAGCACTAAGCAGAGGTGCTAAAGGTGCATATTTTTTAGAACAAGATGAAGAAGCGTTTAGAGTACTAAAAAAGAATATTACCCATTGTGGAGAGGATGATAATGCATATCCGATATTTGGTGATAGTTTTGAAAATATTTATGATGTTATAGATATGCTTAAGAAAAACAAACAAAAAGCATTTTTTTATTTTGATCCGCCTTTTAGTATTCGTGATGGGTATGAAGATGTATACAACAAAGTCATCGATACTATTGCACGATTACCCAAAAATAACGTAGAAAAAATTATCATAGAACATCAAAGCAGTATTTCATTTCCGGATAATATTGCCAAATATACCAAACTCAAAACCAAAAAATTCGGTAAAAGTAGTGTGAGTTATTATGCATAGGATAGCTAGTGCAAAACCTTACGACTCTTGATAATCTGATTGAAAATTTACAATTATTACCGACTATAGGTAAAAAAAGTGCCACACGCATGGCACTTTTTTTGGTGAAAAACAAGTTTATAGGGATGAAAATTGCCAATTCAATCGAGACGGCAATTACAGCTATTGATGAGTGTAAAGAGTGTGGAAATTTGAGTGAGAACGAATTGTGCGAAATTTGCACTTCTAAAAGAAACAATAAACTATGTATAGTAGAACACTCTAGAGATATTATCTTGCTAGAAGAAAACGGTATATTTGATGGATATTATTTTGTATTGCCGCAATTAGAAAACAACAAGATAGAAAAGCTAGAACAGATGATAGATAGCAAAAAGATAGAAGAAGTTATTTTCGCATACACTCCATCAATTGATGCTGAAGCCAAAATTTTATACATAGAAGATCGCCTAAAAGATAAACATATCTCATTTTCCAAAATTGCACAAGGTATTCCAATGGGTGTGAAATTTGAAAATGTTGATATTACTTCTTTACAAAAAGCGTTTGAAGGTAGACATAAACTTAAAAATTAAAAAATCACAAAAAATTACTCGAAACTCTTGACATTTTGATTCTTTTTTACTATAATTCCATTCCACAAACACAAGCCGATGTAGCTCAGTTGGCTAGAGCAGCTGATTTGTAATCAGCAGGTCGGGGGTTCGAGTCCCTTCATCGGCTCCATTGATTGAAATTAAGCGTTTGACCAGTAATAATGACGTGGTGGAGTTCCCGAGCGGTCAAAGGGGACGGACTGTAAATCCGTTGGCTCTGCCTTCGCAGGTTCAAATCCTGCCTCCACCACCACCTTTTGCGGGAGTAGCTCAGTTGGCTAGAGCGTCAGCCTTCCAAGCTGAGGGTCGCGGGTTCGAGTCCCGTTTCCCGCTCCATATAAACTGGGAGCTTAGTAGTTACTTTGTTTGATGCTACTATAGTCTCACCCAATATGTTATTATTGTTCATTCTTGAGCATTGTTGCAACAGTGTTTTTATGCCCATATAGCTCAGTGGCAGAGCACTTCCTTGGTAAGGAAGAGGTCGGCGGTTCAATCCCGCTTATG
>JAADDX010000056.1 GCA_013153685.1 Campylobacterota bacterium
ATTTTACATAATCATTACAAAATGTGCTTAAATCCCACTTTTTTATAGTTTGTATTTCTCTTTTTGGGATAGGTAGAGTTAAATAATCTTTTGTTGTTACATCTTGTGCTTGTATCCAATTATCATTTACAAAGACTTTATGGTCTTTTGTCAGAGTAATAGGACTTATGAAATCTCCATAAAAAGTTTCTATTCTCAATAATTCCTCATCTACTTTATATTCAAATGTATTTAAAACTTTTTTGTATCTGTTTTTGTGAGTTAAAACAAAATCTCCCTTTTTTATTTTATCTAATCTTTTTATACCTTTTTTAGTCCAAACTAATGCATCTTTTGTAAGACATCCTCTACCGGGACCTACAGGGATATGTGGAGTTCTACTATGAGCTTCTCTTACAAAATCCCATACGATTAGCATATATCCTGGAAATTTCATTTGATTGATGATTTGTATTTCGTGTTCTAACCTATCTTTGTATTCTTGATGTTTTTCTTGGGGGATATATTGCAATCTTTTTTGAAGTCCTTCTCTACATTTATAAGCAAAATACTCCTCATCACTCTCAAAATCAAGTCCCTCTTTTTTGGCGTATTCTTTTGTGAATTTGAATTTGGGTGGAGTTGGATTACCTAAATTTAGTTCAATATCTATACTATCTGCAAGCCTAGAAGTATTGCTTATAGCCTCTGGTAAATCGCTAAAAAGTTCATTCATCTCTTCTTTTGATTTTAGATACCCTTTTTTAGGCAAACGTCTATGTAAATCGTCAAATTGTTTATTCTCTCCTATACACTCAAGTGCATCAGAATAGATATAATCTAATTTATCCAAATGCCACACATCGGTAGTAGCAAGTAAAGGTAAATTTAATTCTTTGCTTAAAGATATAATTTCATTTTCAAAAAACTTTTGTTCTTTGAAATCTCTTCTAATTTCCAAATACACCTCATCAAAATCATTTTTATATTGGTTAGCTATCTCTTTTGCTTTTTCATACCCCATAGCACCATTTAGGAAATTTTCTTGTTCTAGCAAGTTTAGATGAAATACAACTTCACTCTCATAAGAGATAATCACCACTATATCTTTGCTATGCTTTTTTAACTCCTCATAAGGAATGATGGCGTATTCGTTGTTTTTGTAGTGATAAAGATATGAAATGCTTGATAAATACATCAAATTATCATAACCATTTTTGTTTTTAGCAATGAGTTTTAGTCTAAAATTTTCACTTTCTATATAAGCATCTATTCCAATAATTGGTTTGAAGTTTTTGGCTTGTTTGTAGAAATCAACCGCACTAAACATATTTCCAAGTTCGCTAATTGCAAGGGCTTTGAATTCTAATTCCTCTGCTTTTTTGATAAGTTCTTTGAGTTTGAGTGATGAATGAAGCAAAGAATAATCGGTGTGTATATTAAAATGCACAAAATCTAGCATAAAAACGTAACCTTATTTCTGTCTTTTTTTGATTCATAAACGGCTTTATCAGCTCTATCTAACCAATCCTCTACATCATCACCTTTGTGATGACAGCTCACACCCAACGATACGGTCATGTGAATATAGTGACTTTTGTATTTGAGTTTGGTTCTCTCTATTTTAGTCCTGATTTGTTTGGCAATACTTCTAATGGTTCCTAGATTTGCTTTGTTGATAATCACTACAAATTCATCACCACCAAATCTAAAAACTTGGTCTTGTTCTCTGATGGTGTGTTTGATAATCTTTACTATCCTTACCAACACAAAATCCCCAACCAAATGCCCATAAGTATCATTGACATGTTTAAATTTATCCAAATCCACTACGATTAACGCTGTATTTAATTTGTGATGCTTTCCTTGTTTTACCAATGTTTTGAGCTGTTTATCAAGTGCTTTTCTTGAAAAGGCTTTGGTTAGTGTATCCATATTAAGCTCATTGTATACCTTCTCAAGTTCTGTTTGTAAAGCTTCAATTTTGGCATTTGATTCGTTTAGTTTGGCTATAAGCGTATCTTCAAAGTCCTGTATGAGGTGTTTAATCTCCTGATTGCTCTCTTTTTGTTCGATTTCTTGGAGGAAATTGTAAGATTCTTCTTTGAGTTTAGTATTGGTAGTTTGGATAAATTCAGCGGTCTCTTTAGTCTTGTCTAAAAATTCTTCATCAATCGTCTCTTCTTCTAAAATCAAACAAGGATTGATATTTAGATTCTGCTCTCGTGCTAATTTATTAAAAGTCTCTCGGTAATAATACGGATACGGCTTTTTTTTGGCTTTTTTGATTTCCTCTAAAGTTTTATTTGCTAATTGTTCTATCTTCATAACATTGCTCCACTGAATTTATCATCTCTATCTACCCAATCTCTTTTACGTCTTCTATATTGCAAATATTAGGAACTTTTCCTTTTAATTTCAATTTTTTGTTGCTGATTTTTTTGATTTTCTTTGCAAGAATTTTATTGGCGATTTTTTTAGCAGATTTGAGTGAATGCATATAGCAACTTCCACACTGATAGATATTCGCTTCTGGGATTTCCGTAGTCTGCAAAATATCTTGCATAGATTTCTTGAAAGCTTTTCTAATTTTTTTGTTTTTGATCTTACCTATTACACTCATATAAAATCCTGTTCTACAACCCATCGGTGAGATATCAATGATATCATATCCAGCTAAATGATCTCTCATATATCCGGCAAATAGGTGCTCTAGCGTATGAAGTCCTTTGCTTGATAAAACTTCTTTATTTGGTTTTACAAATCTCAAATCATATACACTTATCACATCCCCAGACGGTGTCTTCATCGTTTTGGCTAATCTCACCCCTGGTGCATTCATTTTGGTATGGTCTACCATAAAACTATCTAACATAGGCATTACAAGCTCCTTTTGGAAATTTATTAAAATTATATCATAATTTATCAATAAAGTTTAACTTTTTGAAAATTTTGCCGATTTAGTGTTGCTTGTGTAGAGTTAAATAGAATTTGTTTATAAACTCATCATCTTTTAAATATCCGATAATATTTTCAAGTTCTGTTTGGTTATTGTTTTCAAAATCAATTTGCATAGATGTTTTTGAATCATAAGGGATATTTTTTGCTTGTTTTATAATTCTTGCGATTTCTTTTTGTTCGTCAAATTTAATAGGAGCAAACTTCATCATCCTTTTTACAAACTCAACAACCTCATTTTCTTTATTTTCTATCACCCAACCCATCGGTTTTTTATAAAAAGAAGTTAATGCGGCAAATGTAGCAATAAATAAATATTTTCTCCATATATCAAAATCAATATTCTCACTTGATTTTACTTTCAAATCACACTTACTAAAAAGTTCATCTAATTTGTCGTCTTTTTCATAGCATAAATAAAACGTATCCGATTTTTTTTCAATTATATTTATATCTTTTTTGTGAGATACGATATAAATACAACCTTTTTTGAGATTGAATTCTTTTAATTTTTCAAAATGCTTAACCCCATTTAAAAGCGGTAAAACAATCGTATCTTTATTTGAATGAGCTTTTAAAATAGGGATAACATCATCTAAATGATAACTTTTAGTAGCGATGATAATAATATCATATATCCCTTCAAGCTTGGTTTTAAGGCAAATACTAAATTCCTCTACCCCTGTAACTTTTAATCCATTTTTAGCAATGAATTCGTTTGTTTTAGGAGTAGCGAAAATAGTAGTATCAATCCCACATTGTGCTAATTTAGCGGCTAAATATCCGCCTACTCCACCTGCTCCGATAACTAAAACTCTCATTAAAACTTATCCAAAAATTTCTTTATATTTTTAGCAGCTTGGCGGATTCTTTTTTCATTTTCAATAAGGGCAATTCTTACATACCCTTCCCCATAAGCTCCAAATCCAACTCCTGGGCTAACTGCTACTTTTGCTTCTGTAAGAAGTCTTTTTGAAAACTCTAAACTTCCCATAAATTGACATTTTTGCGGTATTTTAGCCCAGCAAAACATAGTGGCTTTGTTTTTGTCTATATGCCAACCTGCATGAGCAAAACTCTCAAGTAAAACATCTCTTCTTTTGCGATAAGTATCAGTAATCTCTTTTACACAATCTTGTGGTCCATTAAGGGCTACAGTTGCGGCTACTTGAATAGGAGTAAACATCCCATAATCTATCCACGATTTGTATTTTTGCACTGCACCAATTAATGTTTTATTTCCTACCAAAAACCCTACTCTCCAACCTGCCATATTATAGCTTTTAGATAATGTAAAGCTCTCAACCGCTACATCTCTTGCACCTTTTGCTTCGAAAATAGAAGGTGTTTTATATCCATCAAAAGTAATATCTGCATAAGCGATATCGCTAATTACCCATAAATTATTTTCTTTTGCATAATCTACTACTCTTTGATAAAAATCTTTTGTTACGGTTACGGTAGTAGGATTGTGAGGGAAATTTACTACCAAAAATTTAGGTTTAGGCACTGATTCTATCATCGCTTTATCTAAACTTTCAAAAAATTTATCCTCATCAAGTTCATATTTATCATTATAAATAAGCTCTGTTTTTCTCACACTCGCACCCGCAAGCATAAACGCGTAAGAATGAATCGGATAAGTTGGATCTGGCACTATTGCTACATCACCTACATTTGTAACTGCTTGTGTAAGATGCACATATCCTTCTTTACTTCCCATAGTTGCTACCGCTTCTGTTTCTGGGTCAAACGTTACATTATATCTTCTTGCATACCAATTCGTAATAGCTTCTCTTAACTTATAAATACCTTTACTTACGCTATATCCGTGAGTTTTTGGCTTTTGGGCTGATTCTATAAGTTTATCTACTATATGTTTTGGTGTAGCTCCATCTGGATTTCCCATAGAAAAATCAATCACATCTTCACCTGCACGGCGAGCTTGCATTTTTAAGTCATTTACCACTGCAAAAATATAATTCGGAAGTCTTTCTATTCTTTCAAATTCATTCATTTTAATCCTTTAACTATAATTCCTCTTTTAAAATTTTCCCCACTATACATATCTGTTATTTTAATATATTTACAATTATTTGGAATAGATAATGTTAATGTGGAAATTCTTTTATTTATCTCTTTGTAATCTAATAAATTTAAATTTTTATCATAAAGCCATATAGATGGATGCCAATAATCTATTTTTTTTGTTTTGATTAAGATTTAATTAAAATTATCATTTAAAATCCAATATATTCCTTTTGCATTTATAAACTTTTGATTTTTTTGAGTTAAAGTATATGCATCTTTTACAATTGGATTACAATCAAAAGTATAACTAAATACATCTGCATCTCTATTTACATCTAATATTTGACAACCTCTTGTTTTCATCTCTTTTATCAAAAACACAGGGTCTATGAAATGCTCTGATTTAAATTCTATATTTAAAGAGAATTTATCTTTTCTAATAATC
>JAADDX010000014.1 GCA_013153685.1 Campylobacterota bacterium
TAAAATTGCATTTTATATTCAAATTTTTCCATATACAAATCTCCCAAAGGAGCGTAAATATTAATAATATCTAAATTTTCAATTTGGGTATAAATAGCCCTTGCAGGCTCAATCACTTTTGTTTTTGTTATCTGAAATACCGAACAAGTAGCTACTCCATTGAATTGTTTTTGATTGGAGATAAAACATTCGTTTAATAAAGAAAAAGTTTTTGTAGTTTTAAGTTCTTGTAAGCATAAAATATCTATATTGTTGGAATTAGCCCAATTTTGGACTAATTCATATCGTTTATTAATAGAATTTACATTAAATGTCGCAATTTTCATAACCCCATTTTTCCTGGATTGAGGATACCTTTTGGATCAAAGGCATGTTTTATTTTCCTAAACAATTCCAACTCTTCTTTGTTAAATGCAATATTCATAAATTCGGCTTTGCTTATACCGATACCGTGCTCTCCACTAAGTGTCCCACCAAGCTCTACTACAAGCTTAAAAATTTCTTCAATAGCTTTGTGTCCTTTTTGAACTTCCACAGGATCGTTTTTATCTTTTACCATTACGTTTACATGTATATTTCCATCGCCGGCATGTCCAAAACAAGGGACATTGAGTCCATATTTTTGCCCAATTTCGTATATTTTGCTAAGAGCTACCGGTAGCAAGCTTCTTGGGACTGAAATATCTTCGTTAAGTTTGAGTGTTCCATAAATAGTAGTCGCCATAGAGGCATTTCTTCTAGCATACCAAATCTCACTACTTTCTTGTTCGTTGCTTGATGCTCTAAATTCCATACATCCGTTTTCTTTGAATGATTTCTCAAGTACATCTATTTGAAAATCAATCTCTTCTTTTACATTTCCATCCACATCACCAATCAAAATAGCCCCAGCATTTGTGGGTAGGGGTGCGTTTAGTTTTTGAATGAGTGCTTTTATCACTAAGCTATCCAAAAACTCCATCGCCACAGGATTTGCTCCATTTGCAAGTGATTTAAATACCGCATTCATAGCATCTTCAACAGTGCCAAAGATAGCCATATATGACTTTTTGAATCTTGGTTTTGGGATAAGCTTAAGTGTGATTTCCGTAATTACAGCTAATGTTCCTTCGCTTGCTATCAAAATCCCAGCCACATTGTATCCAGCAACATCTTTGATAGTTTTTTTACCGGCACGGATAATATCCCCGTTGGGTAAGACCGCACGCAAAGCCATTACGTAGTCTTTGGTAATTCCATACTTTGCTGCTCTCATTCCACCGGCATTTTCACTAACATTTCCACCAATTGTTGTATAATCCATGCTAGCGGGATCTGGCGGATAAAACAGCCCTTTTTTTGCCGCTGCTTTTTGTAAATCAGCATTAATCACCCCAGGTTGAACTACGGCTACCATATTCAATTCATCAAGCTCGATGATTTCATTCATATGCTTCTCAAGAGCCAGCACAATACCGCCATTTACCGGTAAACTTCCACCGGTAAATCCACTTCCAGCCCCACGAGGAGTGATTTTGATGTCATTGTCATTGCAATATTTCAAAATTTTACTAACTTCTTCTTCATTCTTAGGAAATACCACCGCTTCTGGCTCATAACGTTGTTTGGTGGCATCATAAGAATATGCTCTTAAATGAGGCTTGTCGTCAAATACGTTATCATCTCCTACGATAGATTTGAAATAATTTACATGTTTTATATCCATTTGATATCCTTATAAGATAACTTCATTCACTTTTGCTAATTTTGCTTTTGCAACTTGTTGTGCTTTTTGAGTGGATGAGTGTAACATTTCTACAATAAGTTCGTCTTTTAATTCCTCTTTTTTCTCTCTAATTGGTGCTATAAATGTATCGATATTTTGGGCACATTGTTTTTTGCACGCCACACAACCGATTGTTCCTTTTGTACAAGCATTGTATATTTCCTCTTGTGTTTGTTGAGAGCTAAAAATTTTATGATATTCCCATACTACACATACCTCCGGATTACCGGGGTCTGTTTTTTTGATTCTGTTGGTATCTGTCTTAGCATTTCTAATTTTTTGCCAGATATCCTCGCTAGTGTCATCTAAATATATGGAATTATTATAACTTTTTGACATTTTTCTACCATCAATACCAGGTAATTTTGAAGTAGGTGTGAGGATGTCTTTGGGTTCTACAAACAACTCTGTGCCAAATAGATGATGAAATCTTCTTACTATCTCCCGTGCTAATTCAAGATGTGGCTTTTGGTCTTCACCTATTGGCACTATTTGTGCATCGTACAGAATAATATCTGCTGTTTGTAATACCGGATAAGTGAGAAATCCAGCCATATTTTTGTCTTTATATTCGTTTTGTGTTAGTAAATCTTTGTATGAAGGATTTCTCTCTAGCCAATTTACCGGTGTTATCATGTTGAGTATTAGATATAATTCGGCATGTTCTTTGATATGGCTTTGAATAAAAAGAGTTGATTGATTCATATCAATACCGCATGCTATCCATGTTTTTATCAGATCTAGACTTAATGCTTTGAGGCTGAGTTTATCTTCATATTTAGTTGATAAAGCATGCCAATCGGCAGCAAAGAAAAAACATTCATTGTTATTTTGTAATTCTAGCCAATTCTTAATCACTCCAAAATAGTGTCCTAAATGTAATCTCCCAGTTGGTCTCATTCCGCTTACTACTCTCACAATAGCTCCTCTTATATAAACTTGTATAAAATCTCTAAATCAGGTAAAATTACATCAATATTTATAGTAATTCACCACAAATTCGTATTAGTATACGTGGGTGTATTATACCAAAAAAATAGTCTTTTGGTGTAATTTCGATTATAAAAGGATTTTAGTATGAGTGGATATGAGATATATTGTGAGTTGCGAGATAAAAATTTGCTGATAAACAAACCAAAATATTGGTGGCCCAATGCCGGTAGTGTGTGGTGTTTGATTTCCACAATTCTCACCCAAAATACCAAATGGCAAAATGTAACAAAGAGTATGAGTAATTTAAGCAGTATAGCTCCGATAAATCTCGAGATGTTGCTTGATATTCCACAAGATTATTTAGCTACTTTAATAGCTCCAAGTGGATTTAAAAATCAAAAATCACATAGATTGAAGTTGTTGGCCCACAATATTATTAATGATTTTGGTGATTTTGAGACTTTTAAAGACAATGTAGAACGTGACTGGTTATTGGCTCAAAAGGGGATCGGATTTGAGAGTGCAGATAGTATTTTGTGTTATGTATGTTTTAAAGAAGTGATGGTGGTAGATAAATATACCCAACGACTTTTGAGTGCCAAAGGATTGGAATTTGAAGAATATCACGACTTACAAGGTTATTTGCAAAATGAGATTATTGAGAATTGGGGCAGCATTTCACAAGAAAACGAAAATAATCTCAATTTGTGTTTTGCACGATTTCATGGAATGATAGTAGAATTTATGAAAAAATAGACAATAATCGTCATTTATTAACAAAATATTAACAAATTGTATGGTATAATATACAAAACAAAAAATTAAGGAGTGAAAATGAACGTTAGTGCATTAAATTCACAACAAGGACAAATTCAACAAATGCAACAAGACCAAGCAGAACAAACTGGTCAACAAAGAAGAATGCAAAGAATGCAACAGCAACAAACACAACAAATCCAACAGCAACAAGACCAAGCACAACAACAACAAATCCAAGAACAAGTGCAACAACAAACAGCACAAGCCTTAGGTGCCGGAGGTATGATCGATCTAATGGCATAAGGAGGGAATAGTTATGAGACATGGTTATTTTAAAGGACATCACCATGAGAGTGAAGTTAGTTACACACTAACAAATGAAGAAATTGAGAGTTTGATCCATATGAGAGAAGAAGAAAAGTTAGCACGAGATGTGTATTTGACATTGGCAGATAAGTATTCGGATACGAAAGTGTTTAGTAACATTGCTAATGCCGAGCAACATCATATGGATAAAATAGGGGAATTACTAGATAAATACGGTATCGAGGATCCTGTAAAAAGCGATGAAGTGGGGGTATTTAGTGATGAGAGTATGAGTGCGTTATATACTCAGTTAACAACTCAAGGGTTGAATAGTTTGTCTGATGCATTAACTGTTGGTGCTACGATTGAGGATTTGGATATTTTTGACCTGGAGGATGAGATTGGCGATAGCTCAAATCCGGATATTGTGCGTGTATACTCACAACTAGAACATGGTTCAGAACATCATTTAAATGCTTTTACTTACAATCTAGAAATACTCGGTGAGGATTACACACCTCAGTATATTTCTACCCAGGACTATCAAGACATTATCGGTATGTAATATACCGGTTTTTGTCTTTTTCTTATCTAAGTTTAAAAAAACTGCAAAATTTATCTCTTTAATATGGTATAATTACACTAAAAAAAGGATATTAATGTTATCAAAAAGAATACAGAAATTAAGTCCATCTCTAACAATCGCTATAAGTCAAAAAGCAAGAGAATTAAAAGCCCAGGGGAAAGATGTATTAGCATTTAGTGCAGGTGAGCCGGATTTTGATACACCTACTAAAATCAAACAAGCCGCAATACAAGCTATTAATGAAGGATTTACAAAATATACTGCAGTAGCCGGTATTCCGGAATTATTACAAGCTATTCAAACAAAATTACAAAAAGAAAATAATTTACATTATGATACTGGTGAAATAGTAGTAAGTAATGGGGCAAAACAAAGTTTATTTAATATTTTTGCATCTATTTTAGATGAAAATGATGAGGTGATTATACCTGCACCATATTGGGTAACTTATCCAGAACTTGTAAAATATCATGACGGTATTCCAGTAATCATTCATACATCAGAAGAAACCGGCTTTAAAATTACACCGCAGATGTTAAGAGAGGCTATCACATCAAAAACAAAAGCCCTTATTTTAACAACCCCATCTAATCCAACCGGAGCAGTATATTCAAAAAGTGAGCTTGAAGCATTGGCGGAAGTTTTAAAAGATACTAATATTTTAGTAATTAGTGATGAAATGTATGAAAAGCTTGTATATGGTGAGACTTTTTATGCAACTGCTAGTATAAGTGATGATATGTTACAAAGAACAATCACCGTAAATGGATTATCTAAAAGTGTAGCTATGACTGGATGGAGATTTGGGTATTGTGCTTCAAAAATAAAAGAGTTAAATAAAGCTATGGTTACATTACAAAGTCAAGCAACTTCAAATATCAATTCAATTACTCAAAAAGCCGCTATTCCCGCACTTTTAGGAGAAGTTGATGATGATATAGAAATGATGAGAAAAGCAT
>JAADDX010000038.1 GCA_013153685.1 Campylobacterota bacterium
TTAACAAAATAAACTTGGCTGTGGCTTTGCTTAATTCTAAACATTTCAAAACCAATCAAGATAATTTTTGGTTATATTTACTCACCCACAAATCACGATATGCCAACAAACTTTTGGATAACAAAAGGATAGATTTTTATACGTTGTATATGTATGAAAAATTCCAAAAAAAATACACCCTCTCACAAGTTCCAATCTCTAACAAAGCAAAGGTAATATATGATATTGATAATCCACTAGATGTTATCCGTTTTTATAAAGATAAGGCAAGAGTGCGAGATTATATGAAATTTGCCAAAAGGTTGGATAACATTCAGATGCTACCTTTAAAAACATTAATTTTAGATAAAGCATACAAATACCAAAATAACTACTACATCATGCCAAAGTATGATTTACATGATCTTAATACTGATCAAAAGGCTTTGTTTTACGCTCTTGCAAGACAAGAGAGCAGATTTATTCCCGCTCAGATTAGTCGTAGCTACGCAATTGGGCTGATGCAAATGATGCCGTTTTTAATAAGAAGCTTCCATCCCAAAGAGGACATATCCCAATTTTTCAAAACCAAACCAAACGTAAAATACGCCAAAAAACATATGTTGTGGTTGATGGATCGATTAAATAATAACCCTCTGTTTGTTTCGTATGCCTACAACGGAGGTATCGGGTTTACTAAGAAAAAAGTGTTATCTTATTTCAAATTCAGAGGCAAATACGAGCCGTTTTTGAGTATGGAGCTTGTGCCTTATAGTGAGAGTAGGATATATGGTAAGAAAGTATTGACTAATTATGTTATTTACAACCATTTGCTAAACAACCGTATTTCACTGCATTCTTTATTGCATAAAAAAGCTAAATTACCGCGTGGATGGTATCAAATCAAACCGATAAAGCATCAAAAATGAAGCAAAAAAGTTATGCCAAAGTCAATATTTTCCTTAAAATAACCGGATATAGCAATGGGTATCATCACCTTAATTCTAGGTTTATGAAAGTTTATAGTTTGTACGATGAGGTGGAATTTGTGGATGGTGATTTTGATATTATAGGGGATTTTGATTGTGCAATAGAGCAAAACACCATCTACAAAGCATACACACTCCTCGCACAAAGATTCAAGCAAGTTAGAGAGTTTTTTGCCAATACCCAAATCAAAGTAACCAAAAACATCCCCCATCAAGCTGGCTTAGGTGGTGGTAGTAGCAATGCGGCTACATTTTTAAAAATGACAAATAAAGTTTGCAAACTCAATCTTGGTGTTGATGAATTGGCTCAAATTGGAGCACAAGTTGGCAGTGATGTGAGTTTTTTTGTGTATGATTATGATGTGGCTAACGTATACCAAAGAGGCGATATTATTAGAGCGTATAATGAAGAAGCGTTTGATGTAGAGGTATTTACGCCAAATATTCAATGCTCCACCCCACAAGTATTTCAAACATATAAAAAAAAGTTTTTCAATCCTCAAAAAAGCGATTTTGATAAAATACCCTCAAAAGTACTCCTTCAAACTTATACAAACATGCAATTAAACGATTTGTTACAACCGGCATTATATCTATGCCCTAAATTGCAAGATTATTTATCTTTTGGGTATTTTAGCGGTAGTGGGAGTTCATTTTTTAGAATCAAACAATAAAGGAGATAAAATGATTTTACCATATCAAGGTATTACGCCAAATATTCACCAAACGGCATTTATCGCACCGAGTGCGGATATTATAGGTGATGTGGAAATAGGAGAAGATAGTAGTATTTGGTTTGGTTGTGTGGTGCGAGGTGATGTGCATTATATCAAAATTGGCAAAAGAACTTCTATCCAAGATATGAGCATGATACATGTTACTCATTTCAAAAAAGAAAAAACACTAACTGATGGAAATCCCACTATCATTGGGGATGATGTAACAGTGGCTCATAAAGTGATGTTGCATGGGTGTATTATCGAGGATGCTTGTTTGATTGGGATGAGTGCTACTATATTAGACGGTGCTAGAATCTCTAAAGAGAGTATAGTTGGTGCTGGAGCGTTAGTTACCAAAAACAAGACCTTTCCACCTAGAAGCTTAATACTAGGAAGTCCGGCAAAAGCTGTGAGGGAATTGAGTGATGAAGAGGTTAAGAGTATATATTACAATGCAAACAATTACGTCAAATACAAAAACGAGTATCTAAATTAATCCGATAATTGATAATAATTATAAATTGTGGTATAATTACGACAAAAAAGGATACAAATGAGAAAAATTATTTTAATCGGGGCATTATTTGGTAGTTTATTTGCAAATGATGTAGTAGCTGTAGTAAACGGGGAGAAGATCACAAAAGCACAGATTAATCAAGTATTAAAAAACCAAAACATCACATACGACAAACTACCCTCTCAAATCAAAAAAAGAGTATTAGATAGAGTTATTACGCAAGCTTTACTTATTAAAAAAGCGGAAAATAGCGGAGTGACTAAAACAAAAGAATACAAAGAAGCATTAGATAAAGTCAAAAAACAACTAGCTGTAGATGTGTATCTAAAACAACACATCAAAGTAAGTGATGCGGAAATTAAACAATTCTATCAAGAACACAAACGTAATTTTAAACAACCAGCACAAGTAAAAGCAAGACACATAGTAGTTAAGACAAAACAACAAGCTCAAAAAATAATAGAAGAGCTCAAAAATACTCCATACAACAAACTAGAACAAAAATTTATCGAATTGGCTAAAAAATATTCAATCGGGCCAAGTGGAAAAAACGGTGGAGAGCTTGGATGGTTTAGCAAAAAAAGAATGGTGCCTGCATTTTCAGAAGCCGCATTCAACCTCAAAAAAGGGCATATCACACTAAAACCTGTAAAAACACAATTCGGTTGGCATGTAATTTATGTAGAAGATAAAAAAGCCGGTGGATATGTTCCACTAAATCAAGTAAAAGAGAAAATCAGAAGATTTTTGATAGCTAAAAAACTTCAAGAATATATCCAAAATATCAAAAAACAAGCACATATTCAATACAAATAAGGAGTTTACATGGAATTTAGAAAAGGTGTATTAAGCGGTAGCGAAGCAAGAGAGGTTTATGAGTATGCCAAACAACAAGGGTTTGCTATTCCTGCGGTAAATGTGGTAGGGACTAACTCTGTAAATGCGGTATTAGAAGCGGCAAAAGAAGCAAATCTACCAATAATTATCCAATTTAGCAACGGTGGGGCTGAGTTTTTTGCTGGTAAAGGGCTTGGAAATCAGAATTATCAAGCGAGTATTTTAGGTGCCATTAGTGGAGCAAAACATATCCACACTGTAGCCGAAGCTTATGGAGTAAGTGTGATTTTGCATACAGATCATGCCGCAAAAAAATTACTTCCTTGGATTGATGGACTCTTAGAAGCTGGTAAACAACATTTTCAAAAATATGGTAGACCTTTGTTTTCGTCACATATGCTTGATTTGAGTGAGGAGAGTTTAGAAGAGAATATTGCTATCTCAAAAGAATATCTCAAAAAAATGAGTGAAATCGATATGATGATTGAGATTGAGCTTGGTGTAACTGGTGGTGAAGAAGATGGAGTGGATAATACTGGAATTGAAAACTCTAAGCTTTATACACAACCAGAAGATGTAGCGTATGCTTACAAAGAATTAAGCCAAGTTAGCCCACTTTTTACAATTGCGGCAAGCTTTGGTAATGTGCATGGAGTTTATAAACCAGGACATGTGAAGTTATCACCGGAAATTCTTAAAAACTCTCAAGAATACATCAAAAAAGAATTTAATCTTAATGATGATAAGCCGGTGCAATTTGTATTCCATGGAGGGAGTGGAAGTGAGATAGAAAAAATCCATCAAGCAGTTAGTTATGGTGTAGTAAAAATGAATATTGATACCGATACGCAATGGGCATTTTGGGCTGGTGTAAAAGGATATATTGAAAAATACCATGATTACCTACAAGCACAAATCGGAAATCCAGAAGGTGAAGATAAACCAAACAAGAAATATTACGACCCAAGAAAATGGCTTAGAGAGGGTGAAAAGTCTATGAAAGAAAGAGTGCTTGAAGCATATAAAGATCTAAAAGCTTTATGATAAATTCTCCTATTTCTAAATTCACATTCAAAGGCAGATCATTTCTTATCAAAAGGGATGATTTGCTAGATGATGATTTCTCCGGAAATAAGGCACGGAAGTTTTATTATTATTTTCTTTATCTCAAAAACAATCCCCACATAGATACTATTATCTCTTACGGTAGCAATCAATCAAACGCAATGTATTCATTGAGTGTGTTAGCTAAATTATTTAACATCACATTACGATACTACACGCACCATGTTTCATCCTATCTCAAAACTCACCCTATTGGCAATTACAAGCATGCTTTGCTTAATGGAGCGGTGATTATTGAAGATGCTCAAATGGTTAAACGATTAAAAAACGGTGATATTGATGTGGCCTCAAATGAGCTATTTATCAAAGAGGGAGGGGCTAATGTGCAAGCTGAATACGGCATTAAACTGTTGGCTGATGAGCTAAGAGATTATCAAGATTACAATATTTTCCTACCAAGTGGCACGGGAGTGACAGCCTTGTATTTGCAAAAACACACCAAAGCAAAAGTGTATACTTGTAGTTGTGTAGGGGATGATGAATATTTAAAGCAACAATGGAGTGAGCTTGAGGCTACCCATCATCCAGCTATTATCAAAAAACATAAAAAATTTCATTTTGGTAAACTTTATAGGGAAAATTATGAAATGTGGTTGGAGCTTAAAAAAGCGGGGATTGAGTTTGATTTGTTGTATGATTCGATAGGTTGGCAAGTGGTGATGAATAATTTGGATATTTTAGGAGATAAGGTTATTTACATCCATCAAGGCGGCATTAGAGGAAATGAGAGTATGATTCAAAGATATCAGCAAAAATACAAGGAGCATTCATGATTTTAGAATATTTCAAACAAATTACGGCTATTGCACGATGTAGTGGAAATACCCATCAAATGCAGGAATTTTTAGTAAACTTTGCAAAAGATAGAGGCTATAAAGTCAAAGTAGATATGTATGGAAATATTTTGGCTACTTCTCAAAATCCTAAAGTATGCTTCCAAGCCCATTATGATATGGTGTGTATTGGGGATTACAAAAATATCGAAATTATACAAGAAGATGGGTATCTCAAAGCCAAAAATTCCACACTTGGAGCGGATAATGGGATTGGGGTTGCTATTATGATGACTCTTATGGATAAATATGATAATTTGGAGTTTTTGTTTACTAATGATGAGGAAATTGGACTTATTGGTGCTATGAATCTCAAACTCAAGCCAAAAGCGAAAAATCTTATTAATTTAGATAGCGAAGATGAGAATATTTATATTGGGTGTGCTGGCGGATTTGATGTGGAAATCAAAGTAAATACCAAAAGAAAGCCGTATTTTGGAGAAGTATATAAAATATCTATCGACTCATTAGAGGGTGGGCATAGCGGTGTGGATATAGACAAACCACATACCAATGCTATCAAAGCAATCGTATCTAAACTCAAACCAACTTACACTTTGCTCGCATTTAAAGGCGGGGATAGAATCAACTCTATCCCAAAAGATGCGTATGCCTTGGTAGTGACTAGTAGTAAACTAAATTATCCAACTCTCACTCAAAAAGGTAAAATAATTCAAAATTCCTCGACTCTCATCAAGCTTTTAAAAGCACTTCATCACGGTATATTGGGATTTGATCGTGAATTTGATGTGGTGAGTAAGAGTGCAAATTTGGCAATTGTAAATGATGAGAAAATTATGCTGTCATTTAGGGCAAATTCAAATGAAGAATTAGATGAATTGGAAGATGAGATTAAAAATTGCTTAGATTTTGTTGATTGTAATTATTTTATTACCAACAAATATCCAGCATTAAAACCGATTAAAACCCCATTAGCTATCAAATACCATGAGATTAGCAAAAAACCTTTTAAAGTTATTCATGCAGGATTGGAAATAGCGGTATTTGGAAATATATTCCAACAAATGATTTCCATTGGTCCTAATATTTACAATCCACACTCTATTAACGAAAAAGTAGAGATAGATTCCATCTATCGGCTTTATCATGAACTTGAGAGATTCTTAGAGGAATTTGAGTAATATCTGTATTAGGTAAACTATTTCAAAAAGCAACACCACATCTTAAAATGTGGTGATTTTACACACTTTTATACCCTTTTTGTGAAAAAAATTCCAAAAAATTTGAATACAATCCAAAAAAATAATATAATTACATAAAACTTTGATTATTTTCTAAAGTTATGTATGACGTAAGTTTAGTATGCACGGCTTTTGCCAAAAGGAGTATAAGTTGAGTAAAAGTAAAGTATCAATTGTAGGTGCAGGTGGAAATGTTGGAAGTATTGTAGCGTATTCTATCGCTATGCAAGGGCTTGCACATGAAGTAGTATTGGTTGATAGAGATATCCCAAGAGCAAAAGGAAAAGCTCTTGATATGAATCAAGCAGCAGCAGCTCTTAGAACACACTCTATCGTAAAGGCTGCAGAGAGCTATGATGATGTAGCTGATAGTAGCGTGGTTGTTATTACTGCAGGATTTCCTAGAAAAGAAGGGATGAGTAGAGACGATTTGCTTATGAAGAATGCAGAAATTATTAGAGAAATTATTGCAAATGTCAAAGCGGTAGCACCAGATGCTATTTTGATTATTGTAACAAATCCACTCGATACTATGACCTATTTAGCCATCAAAGAGAGCGGTTTTGATCCAAGGAGAGTTATAGGTATGGCAGGTATTTTAGATGGGGCTAGAATGACTCACTTTATCCATGAGAAGTTAGGGTATGGAGCTGGACAAATCAGAGCAACAGTAATTGGTGGGCATGGTGATTATATGGTGCCGCTTATTAGATATTCGACAGTTGCCGGTATCCCTCTAACCGATCTTTTAAGCTACGATGATATTGCGGATATTGTAGAGAGAACCAAACATGGTGGAGCGGAAATTGTAAAACTACTAGGAACGAGTGCGTATTTTGCACCAGGAAAAGCAGCTGCAATTATGGTAGAGGCTATCTTAAAAGATTCCAAAAAAATTTACCCTTGTGCTACACTTTTAAATGGTGAGTATGGTTATAAAGACGTAGTAAATGGAGTTCCAGTAATGCTTGGAAGCAATGGAGTAGAGAAGATTATTGAAGTAAGTCTTAATGAACAAGAAAAAGCACAATTCAAAAAAAGCGTGGAGTCGGTTCAAGAACTTATCAACGTGCTAAAACAAAAAGAATTTATAAAGGATAAATGATGAGAGAAATTAAATACGAAGATTTGGTAAAATCAGTAAAAGCTATGGTTATGCATACCGCTACTCATTTACCACAAGACGCTCTAAATGCTCTTAAAAAAGCGTATGAAGAAGAGGAGAGCGAAGTTGCTAAATCTGTATTAAAACAAATCCTTGAAAACGCCGAACTTGCGGCAAAAGAAGAAAGACCGCTTTGTCAAGATACCGGACTTGCGGTTTATTTTGTAAAAGTTGGAGAAGATGTAAAGGTTGTGGGTGGAAGTATTAAAGATGCTATTAACGAAGCTACCGAGCACGCATACAAAGAGGGGTATCTTAGAGCTTCTACGTGCGATTGTTTTGATAGACACAATCTAAAAGATGAAGTAGGATACAACCTTCCGGCAGTTATCCATTTTGATATTGTAAAAGGTGACAAGATAGATATTGAATATGCTGCAAAAGGTGGTGGAAGCGAAAATGTAAGTAGGGCTACCGTTTTAGCACCGGCACAGGGAAAAGAAGGTGTGAAAAATTTCGTAAAAGAGGTAATTTCAAATGCAGGACCGAATCCTTGTCCTCCTATTATTGTAGGAGTTGGTATTGGTGGGACGTTTGAAGTGGCTGCAAAATCTTCTAAACACGCTTTATTTAGAGAAGCAGGAAGCCCAAATCCAGATCCAGAATTGGACGCTTTTGAAAAAGAAATCTTAGAAGAACTTAATAAACTTGGAATTGGTGCTATGGGAATGGGTGGAACCAAAACTGTATTAGCGGTTCATATCGAAAAGAACCCTTGTCATATAGCAAGTTTACCGGTGAGTGTAAATGTTCAATGTCATAGCTCAAGACATGCACATATAACTTTATAAAGCTAAAAAGGATAAATAATGGCAGAATACAAAATGACAACACCGTTAACTGATGAAGATGTTGAAAAATTAAAAATTGGTGATATTGTATACCTAAGCGGGACGATTTATACTGCAAGAGATGCGGCTCATAAAAGACTTGTGGATTTGATAAACGAAGGTAAAGAACTTCCGTTTGATTTAAAAGGTAGTGTAATTTACTTCGTAGGACCTACTCCTCCAAAACCGGGAGAACCTATTGGAAGTGCCGGACCTACAACTTCTTATAGAATGGATAGTTATTCTCCTATTCTTATCAAACACGGACAAAAAGGGATGATAGGAAAGGGTAAAAGAAGCGAAGAAGTAAAAGAAGCTTGCAAAAAATATAAAGCCGTGTATTTTGGAGCGACGGGTGGAGCTGGTGCTTTAATAGCAAAAAGGATTAAAAAAGCGGAAGTGATTGCGTATCCAGAGCTGGGTCCAGAAGCGATTCGCAAACTTGAAGTAGAGGATTTTCCGGTGACGGTGGTGAATGATTGTTATGGTGGCGACCTTTATGAAGAAGGTAGAAAAAAATGGGCGAAAGCCTAAAACTTAAAAAGGAGAGAATATGAATATTCACGAATATCAAGCAAAACAAATATTCAAAGAATACGGAGTGCCAACTCCAAGAGGAATAGTAGCAAACTCAGTTCAAGAAGCGGTAAATGCGGCAAAAGAACTAGGTGGGAATATTTGGGTGGTAAAAGCTCAAATTCACGCAGGTGGTAGAGGACTTGGTGGAGGTGTTAAGCTTGCTAAGTCTATTGAAGAAGTAGAAAAATATGCTGATGAGATTTTGGGAATGACACTTGTAACTCATCAAACAGGACCAGAAGGAAAAGTAGTTCACAAAGTATACATCGAAGAAGGTGCCGATATCAAAGATGAGTTTTATTTAGGTGTTGTTTTAGATAGAGCAAAAGAGATGCCGGTAATTATGGCTTCTACAGAAGGTGGAATGGAAATTGAAAAAGTAGCAGAAGAGACACCAGAGAAAATTGTAAAAGTAGCAGTAGACCCAGCTATCGGATTTCAAGGATTTCATGGTAGAGAATTAGTATTTGGACTTGGAATTACAGACAAAGCAGAACAAAGAAAATTTATTGAATTCGCTCAAAAATTATTTACAATCTACATGGATAAAGATGTAGAATTAATTGAGATTAATCCACTAATTAGAACAGGAAGCGGAGACTTTTTGGCACTTGATGCTAAAATGGGATTTGATGATAGTGCATTATACAGACATCCAGATATCGAAGCGATGAGAGATATTAGCGAAGAAGATCCGGATGAGAGAGAAGCCGCTGAACATGGGTTGAGTTATGTATCACTTGATGGTGAGATTGGTTGTATGGTAAATGGTGCCGGTCTTGCTATGGGAACAATGGATACAATCAACTACGTAGGTGGAACGCCGGCGAACTTTTTGGATGTTGGTGGTAAAGCGACAGCTGAGACAGTAGCAAAAGGATTTGAGATAATTCTTAGAAATCCAAAAGTAAAATCAATTTTTGTTAACATCTTTGGTGGAATTGTAAGATGTGACAGAATTGCAAACGGTATTTTAGAAGCTACAAAAATGGTAGATGTAAAAGTGCCGGTTGTTGTAAGACTTGATGGGACAAATGCCCCAGAAGCAGCGGAAATTTTGAAAAACGCAAATATCCAAAATGTAATTAGTGCAACAGATTTGCTTGATGGTGCAAAAAAAGCAGTAGCAGCAGCAAAAGGAGAAAATCAATGAGTATTTTAGTAAACAAAGATACAAAAGTAATCGTTCAAGGATTTACAGGTAAAGAAGCGACTTTTCACTCTGAGCAATGTATAGCTTATGGGACACAAATTGTTGGTGGTGTAACTCCGAATAAAGGTGGGCAAACTCACCTTGGAAAGCCGGTATTTAATACGGTAAAAGCAGCAGTAGAAGCTACAGGTGCAACTGTAAGTATGATTTTTGTTCCGCCGGCATTTGTTGGTGATGCAGTAATGGAAGCAGCAGATGCGGGGATCGAACTTGCTGTAATTATCACAGAAGGAGCACCGGTAAAAGATATGATGTATGCAAAAGCATACGCTACTAAAAAAGGGATGAAGACAATAGGACCAAACTGCCCTGGTATTATTACAGCAGAAGAATGTAAACTTGGAATCATGCCTGGACAAATTTTCAAAAAAGGAAATGTAGGGCTGATTTCAAAATCAGGAACACTTACTTACGAAGGTGCAAATCAAGTAGTAAAAGAGGGATTTGGTATTACAACAGCAGTAGGTATCGGAGGAGATCCGATTATTGGACTTAGTTATAAACAACTATTACCGATGTTTGAAAATGATCCAGAAACAGAAGCAATAGTAATGATTGGTGAGATTGGTGGAGATTTAGAGATTCAAGCGGCTAAATTCATCAAAGAAAATATCACCAAGCCGGTAGTTGCATTTATAGCAGGACAAACTGCTCCAAAAGGAAAAAGAATGGGGCATGCTGGTGCTATCGTAAGTGGTAGTGCTGGAACTGCAGCAGAAAAAATGGCAGCTTTAGAAGCAGCGGGAGTAAAAGTAGTAAAATCTCCGGCGGAAATCGGTAAAGCTGTAAAGGAAGTTTTAAGTAAATAAACCTTTTTGGTTTGTTTACACTAACGATTAGGAGTGTATTTGAGAAAAATATTTTTTATTTTTTTGGCGGTTAAGCTATTTGCATGGCACGTATTGGTGATCAATTCTTACTCTCCTTTGCTTACATGGACAAGGGTGCAAAGCCATACCATTGTCAAAGAACTACAAAAAAGCGATATTAAAGATTTGGATTTATATGTAGAGTATATGAATACCAAAAAGTTCGCACCTACTGATTCGTATTTACAATTATATTTTGATTTCCTAAACAAAAAATACCATAAAATAGGGCAATTTGACATTGTTATCGTAACGGATGATAATGCATTAAATTTTGTAAGGAGATACAAAACTACACCTTTGTTTAAGAAATCAAAAGTATTTTTTGAGGGGATTAATAATATTTCCTTGCAAAACACATTGGATAGACACACATACGCCGGTGTGTTTGAGACAAAAAATCCTTTGGCAAATTTCAAATTAGCAAAAGCGGTAAAACCACATCTTAAGATAGTATACGTAGTATCAGATACGACAGTCTCTGGGGATAAGACATTTAAGCAATATAAGAGTGTATTTGATAAGATTAAAAACGTTAATTTTATCTATCTTCATACCAGTAATCTCAACCAAATTATCAAGAAGCTTAAATATTATGATTATTACTCTGTATTGATGATGTTGACATTTGGTGGGATGAAATACAATGGTGAGATAGTAACTCCAAAGCAAGCTATCAAAATAGTCGCAAAGCACTATTATAATCCGATTATTATTCATTCAAGTATTTTTGCAAATATCCCTCATACGACTATTATTGGTGGTGATTGTACGGATGCACAACAACAAGCAATTTTGAATGTTAAAAAAGTGATAAAATATATCCACCATACTCCAATGAGTAAGCTCGGATTTGATATGAATAATTCTAATAGAATGTATTTGAATGTGAAAAATCTACAAAAATTCGGTATAGATTGGCACGATTTGCCATTTAAAAACGTAGTATTAGTCAATAAACCGACATCGTTTTTTGAGATTTATAAGACGGAAATTATTACGTTTTTTATTATTTTGTTGTTGAGTGTGGTATTTTTGATCGTGTTAGCTAAGAAAAACAGAGATTTATATAAATATTCTCAGGAAATAGAACGTCTAAACAAAGATTTAGAACAACGAATCCAACAAGCCATCCAAGAAAATAGAAAACAAGAACAACTTTTATTCCAACAATCAAAATTAGCCGCCATGGGTGAGATGATAGGTGCAATTGCACATCAGTGGAAACAACCGCTTAATGCGTTGGCTGTAAATATTCAAATGTTAGTTGATGATTATTTAGATGGTATAGTGGATGAGCAATATATGCAAGATTTTGAAAAGAAACAGATGGAAATTATACAGTTTATGTCTAAAACGATAGATGATTTTCGAAATTTCTTTAGGACAGACAAGGAGATGAGTGAATTTAACCTCAAATCAGCCATCCAAGCTACCATCAAATTAGTCGACAAACAGCTTCTCAACCATGGGATTCAAATCACACTCGAGGGTGATGATACGACTATTTGCGGATATGAAAACGAATTCAAACAAGTAGTTTTAAATATCATTAACAATGCAAAAGACGCTATTTTAGAAAGAGGGATTCAAAATGGGTATATCAAAATCGAGATTAACGGTACTCAAGTAATTATCGAAGATAATGCCGGTGGTATTGACGAGGATATTAAAGATAGGATTTTTGAGCCTTATTTTACAACCAAAGATGAAGGAAAAGGTGTGGGAATAGGGCTATACATGTCAAAAACTATCATAGAAGAACATATGGGTGGACGATTGTATTTTGTAAATACCCAAAATGGTGTGAGATTTGTGATAGAATTTAAAGGATTTTAAATGGACTCATCTATACTGATAGAATTAATAGCGTTTTTAGTAATAGGATTTAGGATTTATATCTTAAGTTCGTTTAAAGTAAACAGTGTGCTTGATAAGATGTTTGCTTTGTATACACTTAAGAACTATTCACCGTTTTTGGGTTATACTGTGTTGTTTTATATGGAAATTATCCTTATTGCTCAATATTACATTTTAGGGACATTAGATATTGGATTGCTTTTCTTGGCAGTTATTGATATTTTTATGCAGTATAAAAATATTTTTATCTCAGTAGTCACAAGAGATAAGCAGATGTTTTTAGATACTATTATCAAAACCAATTTCCAGACACTTACAAAAGATGAATATTACCATATTAGTGACGAGCTTAATAAGCCTCAGCCTTTGTGGAAATTGTATTCTACTGAATTGATAGTATTTGTTTTTGTTGTATGGACAGCAGAATTACATTAAGGAGAAAAAATGTCGCATATTAGTTACCAAGAGAGTATAAAACGTGTGGATGAGCTGGATATTTCATCACGAATTAAGAGAGTGTATTTAGAAGATAGTCTAGGTTATGTGCTAGCTGAAGATATTATAGCTACTTATAACAATCCACCAGCCCCTACAGCATCTATGGATGGGTATGCTATTAGGTATGAGGATATCGATTCTACGTTAGATATCATAGGAGCAAATCCGGCAGGTAGTTTTACGTATGATACTATTCAACCACATCAAGCAGTAAAGACATTTACTGGGAGTTTTATGCCATACAATGCCGATACGTTGGTGCCGATAGAAAATGTAGATGTTGTGGATAATCGTCTTAGCATTCATACAAAAGTGCCAAGAGGTTTTAGCGTCAGAGAGATTGGGGAAGATTTTAAAGATGGTGAAGTAATTATAAAAAAAGGGACGAAGATTACTTTTGCGGAAATAGGTGTAATGGCAAGTTTGAATATTGTATTTATCAAAGTGTACGACAAGACCAAAATAGCAGTCTTATCTACAGGTAGTGAGATACTTGATTTAACAATGCCTCCTCAAGAAGGAAAGATTTATTCATCAAATAACTACACACTATCGAGTCTGGGTAGATTTCTGGGATTTGAGATGACGAATGCTGGATTGATTGAAGATAACAAAGATGCTATAAAAGAACAAATTACATCACTTTTATCTGTGCATGATATCGTGGTGACTACCGGAGGTGTGAGTGTGGGGGATTTTGATTTTGTAAAAGAGGTAGTAGGGGAGTATGAGGTAATATTTCACGGAGTAAATATCAAACCAGGTCAATGGGTGATGGTAGCAAAAGCGGCAAATAAATATATCATCTCGTTACCGGGGTTTGCTTATAGTAGTTTTGTGACGTTTTTGTTGTATGTGGTAAGAATCGCTAATAAAATGTCTCATTACCCACCATTAAAAACTCTCAAAGCTAGATTACGACATCATTATAAGAAATTCAATCCCAAAACCCAGTTTGTAGCTGTCAACTTATCTTTTGAGAATGGCTTTGTGGTGGATACTTTTGATAAGAAAACTGGAAGTAGTGCAATATTGACAAATTTGATAAATAATTGTGCTTTAATGCAATTGCCAGAAGGTATTTACGAGCTTGATGAAAATACAGAAGTAGATGTGATTGTGTATAACAAGGATATGTTTTGTATATAGCCATAGAAGGGATTGATACAGCTGGCAAAACTACGCAGATGCGTATGTTGCAAGAAAAATTTAATGATGCCGTATTTATCAAAGAACCAGGACAAACATCAATAGGTCAACAAATCCGCCATATACTCTTAAATGAGCATTTATCGCAAAAGACGGAGTTGTTGTTGTTTTTGGCTGATAGAGCGGAGACTATCGATACTATAATTGTGCCTAATAACGATAAATTGATTATTAGCGATAGAAGTTTGGTAAGCGGTATCGCGTATGCGTTGTTTTATTATACGTTTGAGCTTTTAAAACAGTTTAATGACTTTGCTACGGGTGGTCGCTATCCAGATGTAGTTGTGTTGTTGCGTTTGGATAAAGAGACCTTGATAAGTCGCCTTGCTCAAAAATCACATGATACAATTGAACAAAGAGGAGTGGAATATTTGATGAGAGTGCAGGATAACCTTATTACCACTTTAGAAAAGCTTAATATTAAATATGAGCTAATTGATGCTTCGCTTGCTCCGCGGGCGATACACGATACGATAACCAATATCATCAAAGCTAATTTGATTAAATAAATTGACGATGATATTGATATTTGGTATTTTATGGTATAATTCAAAAAAGTAAAGGAGTTAAATGTTAATCTCAACACCCGCAACAAGTGCAAATTTAGGACCGGGATTTGATACGCTTGGATTGTCTTTGAATTTGAGAAATGAAGTGGAAATTAAGTTTGCACAAACAGAAAAAATAGAAATTTATGGCGAAAATGCAGCTTATCTAAAAACATTGCCTAATAATATGTTTGTGAATATTTTTACAGACGTATACCAAAATCTCACAGGTCATAAGCCCGTATGTCATTATATATTTAACAATAAAATTCCTATCTCAAGAGGATTGGGAAGTAGTAGTGCGTTGATTATCGCGGCAATTACGGCTGCTTATGAAATCGCACAAATTCCTTATAAGAAGGATAAAATTTTGAATTATGCTTTGAGTTACGAACATCATCCGGATAACATTACACCGGCTACATTAGGTGGGTTTTGTGTCTCAAAGCTCAAAAGAAACAAAGTATATTTCCTTAAAAAATCAATTCCAAACACCATAAGAGCCGTTGTTGTTATCCCAAACAACACAATCTCTACATCACAATCACGCCTAGCACTCAAAGAACATTACATGCTAAGCGATGTAGTGACTAATATATCAAGTAGCTCGATGATTACCGCTGCATTTTTTAGCGAAAAATTTGAGTTATTAAGAAATGTTGTTGAGGATAAAGTGCATCAAGAAGCTAGAATGAAGGCGATTCCGGAATTGTTTAAAGTAAGGGAAATTGCCCTAAGAGAAGGTGCGTTGATGAGTACATTAAGTGGTAGCGGTAGCACCTATTTTAATCTAGCTTATCGCGATGATGCTTATAGTATATATAGTGCACTCAAATCATATTTTCCTAATTTTACGGTTAAAATGCTGAATTTTGATAATGTTGGAGTGAAGGTGTTTCGTTGATTAGTAGAATGTGTGTAGTGTGCAAAAGTAGACTTGAACAATCATCAATGTTGCGTTTGCAATGTAAAAGTGGTATTATAGTGCCATTTAATGGTGTTGGACGTAGTTTTTATATATGTAACTCTTGTAAAAACAACAAAAAATTGGGTAAAATTTTGCAAAAAATATGCAAGAATACTCAAAAAGATAGTCTAGTATCTATGTTGGACAAAATCATAAACAAAGGAGATAGATTTAATGAAAATTAAAATCAAAGAAGTAGCAACTGAATTGGGTAAAAACTCAAAAGAAATTATAGAAATTTGTAAAGCTTTGGGTATCAAAAATGTCAAAGCGGCGACAAGTTCGATTACACCGCAAGAAGCGGCGAAAGTAGCGGAATATATCCAAAATCCTACTAAGGAGGTTCCAAAAAAAGAAACTCCAAAAGAGGAGACAAAAGAGGAGAAAACTTCTTCACCTACAACGCGAAAAAAAGGGATTAGGGTTGTGCGAAAGGCTAAGCCAAAAGAGGAGAAACAACCACAAAAACCAAAAGAGGAGAAACAACCACCAAAACCTAAAAAGACAACCAAGAAAAAACCAACTCCAAAAGAAAAAGGTGATGAATTAAAGATAGATAGGGAGATTGCGGAAATCAATACTATTGAAGAAGATCAGGTAGAGTTGTTGGATTTGTCGTTTGTGGATATTAAAATGGATTTAGAAGATGATACCCAATCAAAACAAAAACCCAAAAAGAAATCTCCATCTAAAAAACCAAAACCATCTGTTAAAAAAACTCTAACAAAAGAAACCAAAAAGAAAAGAGTTCAAAAACCAAAAACCAAAAAACAAGAGACTATTATTATCCAATCAGAGACAAGAGTATACGAACTAGCGGATAAGATAGGAAAACCTCTTCAAGAAGTGATTGATAAATTCAAAGAATATGGCGAAGAATTGGATAAAAATGACTTTATTAACGGTGATTATATTGAAATGCTTGCTGAAGATTTCGGTGTAGATGTAAAACTATACAATCCAATTGAAGAGTTTGATTATGTGGGGAAATATGATGAGATAGAAGATGATCCAGCTGATTTAGTTACTAGACCTCCTATTGTGACTGTGATGGGGCATGTAGACCACGGTAAAACGTCGTTGCTTGATAAGATAAGAAATACGAGAGTTGCTGCAAAAGAAGCGGGTGGTATCACACAGCACATAGGTGCTTATATGGTAGAAAAAGATGGCAAAAAAATTACGTTTTTAGACACACCAGGGCATGCGGCATTTGCATCAATCCGAAAAAGAGGAGCGAATATTACCGATATAGCGATTATCGTAGTAGCGGCGGATGATGGAGTGATGCCACAGACTAGAGAAGCTATCAAACATGCACAAGATGCAGATGTGCCTATTATTATCGCAATCAACAAAATCGACAAACCGGATGCGAATCCGGATATGATTATGACTCAGATGAGCGAATTTGGGATTATTCCTACAGATTGGGGTGGAGAACATGAATTTATCAAACTCTCGGCAAAAACAGGTGAGGGGATTGATGATTTGTTAGAGACGATTAATTTGCAAGCGGAAATTATGGAATTAAAAGCCAACCCAAAAAGAAACGCCAAAGCCGTGGTAATTGAGAGTAGCCAGAAAAAAGGAAAAGGTGCCGTAGCGACTGTGATTGTACAAAACGGAACGCTAAGAAAAGGCGATAGCGTGGTGTGCGGGACTACCTATGGTAGAATGAGAAGTTTAATGAATGATTTGGCTCAACAAGTAAAAGAGGCTACCCCATCTCAACCGGTAGAAATCGTAGGGCTTAACGAAGTGCCAAGTGCAGGAGATTATTTGGTAGCTGTAAAAAATGATAAAGAAGCGAAAAAGTATGCTACTGGTTGGAAGGAATATCTCCTTCAAAAACAAAGAAGCAAAACAACAAAAGCAACATTAGAAGATCTTCAAAAAATGATGCTTGAAGCTAAGATTAAGAAATTGCCGGTTATTATCAAAGCGGATGCTCACGGTAGCGTAGAGGCGATTAAATATTCACTTCAAGAGCTAAAAAATGACGAAGTAAGAGTGGAAGTGCTTGATAGCTCTGTAGGTGATGTGACTGAAAATGATATAATTTTAGCTGATGCTGGTGAGAATAAGGCGATTATTTTAGGATTCAATGTCAAAGAAACCCCAGAAGCCAAAAGAAAAGCCAAACAGCTTGGAATAGAGGTTCATATTTTTAGTATTATTTATGAATTGATAGATTTTGTAAAAGATAAATTATCAGAACTACTTAGCCCTCAAGTAGTCCAAGAAGTAGTAGGTAAAGCGGAAGTAAGAGCTGTATTCCCTACCAAATCTGGAACTGTTGCTGGATGTATGGTGATGAGTGGAGTAGTTTATGCAGACGCGTATGCTAGAGTAATCAGAGGTGAAGATGTGGTGTATGATGGTAAAATCTCATCTCTAAAAAGATTCAAAGATGATGTCAAAGAGGTAACCAAAGGAAATGATTGTGGTATTATGTTGGAAGGATTTGATGAATTCAAAGAATACGATATGTTAGAAATTTACAAAAAAATCCAAAAAAAGGCAAAATTTGAGTAAGAGTATCAAATTACAAAGAAAAGAGTCTTTGTTAGTAGAGCTTCTAAATGAAGCACTCTCTACTTTGAATGACGGTAGATTAAATACGTTGCAAGTATTGGATGTAGTATGCAGTAGAGGTGCGGACGATGCCAAAGTATATCTAGAAAAATCAATCTTGTCTCCTCAAGAACAAAAAGAGATTCTAAAACTACTCAAAAAGGCAAACGGACTTATTAGCAGATATTGTCTAGAAAGCACGGGATGGTATAAAACTCCTAAGTTTACTTATACGTTTGATGAGCTCTATTCTAAAGAGGTTAGAATGGAAGAGTTATTCAAAAAAATTTCAAAATAGAAGGTTGTAGATGTTTGTAGACCATATAGTAATCAAAGCAAGCTCAGGAAAGGGTGGTGCTGGATGTGCTTCTTTTCATAGAGAAAAATTTGTCATCAAAGGCGGACCGGATGGCGGTGATGGAGGTAATGGTGGTGATGTGTATGTAATAGCCGATAAAAATACCCACACATTATCTCACTTCAAAGGCAAAAGACACATCAAAGCCAAAAACGGTCAACCAGGTAAAAGCAGAAATATGCACGGTAAAAGAGGTGAAGATGCTTACATAATCGTCCCCCCAGGCACACAGGTTTTTGATAATGAGAGTGGAGAATTGCTTGTGGATATGCTAGAAGATGGGCAAAAGACGAAATTGTTAGAGGGTGGAAAAGGTGGACTAGGAAATACTCATTTTAAGAGTGCTACCAACCAACGTCCTACATATGCCCAACCGGGTCTAGCGGGGGTTGAAAAAGAGTTGCGTTTGGAATTGAAACTGATTGCGGATGTGGGGTTAGTTGGATTTCCAAATGTTGGTAAATCTACACTTATCTCAACCATCTCCAACGCCAAGCCACAAGTGGCAAATTATGAATTTACCACACTTACTCCTAAATTAGGTGTGGTGCAGGTTGATGAGTATAGTAGCTTTGTAATGGCTGATATCCCAGGAATTATCGAAAAAGCAAGCCAAGGAAAAGGTCTTGGGATTGAATTTTTAAAACATATCGAACGAACCAAAACATTACTTTATATGATTGATTTAGCCAATTACCGCGATCCGGTAGTGCAGTTTAAAACATTACAAAAAGAACTCAAAAACTATTCTCAAACACTAAGTCAGAGGAAATTTGCTATTGCCCTAACAAAGGCGGATGCCTCAATTGAAGAGATTGTAAATGACTTTTTTGAGAGATTGGGTATCACACCTACTAATAGCACCAAATATGGATTAGATACTACATTAGCAAATTATTTTGGTAGCAATCCAGAGTTTATTATACCTATTTCCGCTCTCACCAATTACAATATTGAGCCTCTCAAATGGGCTTTGTTTGATATCGTTAAAAATAGTGAGGATGCCAGTGTATAAAGACGAACTACAAGTGCTAAAACAAAAGAATCGTTTTAGACAGAGGAAGATTGTGCAGGATTCGAAGAGGGATTTTGCAAGTAATGACTATTTGGGCTTAGCTAATAAGGTGGAAATATTAGATAAAACATACAATACGTTGCGAGGCGAGAGTTATGGTAGTAAGGCTAGTATGCTTATTAGCGGATATACTCCATATCACCAAATGCTTGAAGAATATTTGTGTGAGGTAAATAATTATCAAGCGGGTATTATAGTAGGAAGTGGATTTTTGGCAAATTTGAGTGTGTTTGAGGCGTTGGCAAGAAAGAAGGACCTAATTGTTTTGGATGAAGAATATCATGCAAGCGGTCGAGTTGGCACAAAGCTCTCTCAGGCTGAAGTGAGATATTTTAAACATAACGATTTGGAAGATTTGATATACAAATTGCAAGATTCTATCCATTTTAAAAGAGTGCTTGTCGGTGTAGAAGGTATATATTCTATGAGCGGCGATATAGTAAAAAAAGAAATTTTGGATTATTTAGCTGTAAAAAAGAAAGTTATCACAGTAATTGACGAAGCTCATTCAATGGGGGTAGTTGGCGATAATTTGATGGGTGTTGTGGATTTGTATAAAGTCCCGACAATCAACACTATTAAAATAGGGACGTTTTCCAAAGCTTTGGGGAGTTATGGAGCGTATATTTTAGCTAGCAAGGAAATTATAAGTTTTTTGGAAAATAGAGCAAAAGGGATTATTTATACCACAGCTCTGAGTAATTTTGATACAATGCAAGCATACTTTGCTTTGAAATATATCAAAGAGAATCTTGAGTATTTCCAACAGGAAATCAAAAAAAGACAAAATTTTCTAAAAATTGACGGATTAATCTATAAAAAAGAGATAAAAGATGATATAATTCAATTAGAAAAAAAGATTTCCGATGCAGGGTTTCATGTAGGGTTGATTAGACCTCCTACCGTAAAAACTCCAATGATAAGATTAACAGCCCGTATCTGCGAAGATTTTGAGGCATTAGAAAAACTAAAAGGGTTGATTGATGGATAAAAAAGATTTGAAATTAGTAATTGTAGATGATTCAAAAGTTTCATATATGATGCTAAAGACGATGTTAGCTAACATCGGTTTTACCAATATAGAATATTTTGAATATCCACTTGATTATATTGAATACCTTAAAACTGTGCCAGAAGATGGTATCGATATCGTATTTATCGATTATGAGATGCCTACTTTAAATGGTTTAAAAGTATTAAGATACACAAAAGACAAAAGAAAAGAAGTAATTGCCGTAATGATGACAGCTTCTACCGATACCAAGGTAAAAGAAAAGGCGATTAAATACGGTGTTAATGAGTTTATGAATAAAGGGATAGACCCTTTTGAATTTAAGACCAAGATGGATGTTTTGGCGAATCTGAGATTTTATTACTATGAATCAAAAGAACACCATAAAGAACTTGAAAATATCTTAAAGTACAAAGACGCACAAGAAACGTT
>JAADDX010000058.1 GCA_013153685.1 Campylobacterota bacterium
TGCTAATAGCACTTTATATAAAGGTGTGATATAAGGAGATTTTAAACTGTGATTTAAAATAGCCGTATGAGAATACCCTTTAGAAGGATTATCATCAATCGCAATTGAGTGTATATGGTATTTAAAAGCACGGCTAAATATTTGAAATGAATTCTTAGCTAGTATTTGAAATACCCTACTCCCAAACAGATGGTATTTGTATTTTAATAAAAATTCAATAGAATCATAATCATAAAAAGAAACGATATCATCTCTTTTTTGAATGTTGGGGGCTAACAACGTCTTTTGACACTGCGAGCAGATAGCTTCAAAGCTAAATTTGTTGCAAATTATACAAAAAATGCTATTTCCTTAAAATCCCAGCATAAGGCAGTTTATGACTTCTATCTTTGGCAAATATGCGTTGATTACCCACTAAGTCATATTTCCAAATAGGTGCATTGGCTTTGAAATCCTCTACAAATTCCTCTATTAGCCTAAATTCCCTGTGCTTAGCATATACGCCACACATAAAAGAACTTTGCCCCACTAACACATCTCCTCTGCTGTGAGCCATAAGCACCCTATTTTGCCATTTTGCAAACCATTCATTAAGCATAGGTTCATATATATCAAAGCTTAGTCCATCGATATTATTGTCCGCCCGCACTATACCGGTAAAACTCAACAACATCCCACCTTGTTGCAACTGATACCATTTTTCGTAAATTGCCGTAGTTGGTAAAGCACCATCGTAAATTTCTATCATCTCAACCTCCACATACCGGTGGCAAGATAGTTACAACATCACCATCTTGCAATTCCACTTTAGATACTAGCTGATTATTAATAGCAATTGAGACGCTATCTATAAATTCTTGAGGGATGTATTTTTGTATTTCGTCTATAAATTGCCCATTATCTTGAATATCCAATACAACATCATCTCTTTGTAGTGGTCCCATAAATTGTACAGTTATTTTCATCCTTACCTCTTTTTAAAAAATTTCCCAAAATTATAACATAACTTTTGTATTAGTGAAAAAACAATAAAGGATTTAGAGATTTTGTGGTATAATTTCGCAAAAAATAAGGATTTTTGTTGATAGGTCATATAAATTACATTAATCTATTGCCGTTTTATGTATTTTTAAAACAACATCAACGCTTTATTACCAAAAAATCATACCCCGCTTATATCAACGATCTATTTGACAAAAAACAGATTGACGCTGCATTTATATCATCTATCAGATCCAAAAACAAACATTGCTTAGATGCTGGGATAGTAGCCCACAAGAAGGTGTTATCGGTATTGGTTTGCAAGGGAGAGAAGAAATATGATACTGAGAGCAATACATCAAACATATTAGCTGCCATTTTGGATCAAGATGGCGAGGTATTAATCGGGGATAAAGCCTTAAAAAGGTATTATCAAAATTCGTCTAATTGCGTGGATCTGGCTACGTTGTGGTATAACAAATACAAATTACCATTCGTATTTGCACGTTTTTGTATCAATGCTCATCCCAAAGAATATCAAACCTTAATTAATATGTTTTTACGCAGTCATATTTATATTCCACAATACATCCTCAAAAAACACACCGCCAAATTAGGTCTAACAAGCACTCAAGTACGCAAATACCTCAAACTAATTAGCTATACCATCACCAATAAAGAGAAATTATCTCTGGCCAAGTTTTTTCGGCTTGTTGATAAACACGGTTTTAACAACACATAATATCAATAAGCAAGATTTGTAGATTAATGGTATGTTGGGTTAATTAATGTTACGTTTGGTAACTAAAATTATTTTTACTAAAATTCAGTGCAATATTTAAGATACTATTTGGGACAAATAAGTTATACTAACATCTGAAAATCTTGACAATGAATTAAATATTTGTTAAAATCATCTAAAACAAAAATAATAGGAGAAACTATGCAATTAAACGTTAGATGGCATTCTCGTGCAGGACAAGGTGCGGTAACTGGTGCAAAAGCACTTGCGGAAGTTATGAGCCAACAAGGTAAATATGTGCAAGCGTATTCAGTATACGGAGCTGAAAAAAGAGGAGCTCCGATGACAGCGTATGACAAAATTGACGATGAGCCGATTTTTGATCATTCAAAATGGTTTACAGCGGATTATGTATTGGTGATTGACCCATCTTTGGTATTTAATCCAGAAATTGTTGATGGGACTCATGAAGATACGAAATTTATCGTAACTACACATTTAAGCAAAGACGATTTACTTGCTATGCCTCAAGCGGCACACTTAAAAGACAAAAAATTATACGTATTAGATGCGATTAAAATCTCACAAGAAACTATTGGAAGAGCTATTCCAAATACACCTACTCTGGCTGCTTTTGTAAAAATTAGCGAAGTTGTAAGCAGTGATAGTTTCCTCAAAAGCATGGAAGCGATTCTATCTAAATTTCCTCAAAAAATTATTGATGGAAATATGGCAGCTATGAAAAGAGCTATGGAAGAAGTAAATTAAAAGGATTAAAGATGGCAACACCTACGGAAAGATTAGAAAATTGGGATGAATTTGAAATTGGTGCAGTTTTAAAAAGTTTTGATGAGAATGGAAATTACTCAAGAGACCATTCAAAAACGTATAAAGTAGCGGATTGGAGAGTAAATAAACCAATCTTCAATAGAAGTACTTGTATTGATTGTGATAATTGTTGGCTTGCATGTCCGGATACTTGCTTTATCGTAGAAGCGGTAGAAAACAAAAAAGGAAAAAAACAAGCAAAAATAGTTGGAATTGATTATGATCATTGTAAAGGTTGTGGGGTGTGTGTAGAGGTATGCCCTACTCCGATTAAATCATTATTAATGTTTCCTGAATTTACAGATGAAAAAGAGGCTCTTGCAAATTGGCCTAAAAAAGAAGATAAAAAGGACTAATGATGGCTGAAAAATATGAATTAAAAACAAAAGAAGTATGGGATGGAAATACGGCAGCAGCCCATGCTCTAAGACAAGCTCAAGTAGATGTAGTAGCGGCTTACCCTATCACACCGTCGACTCCGATTGTTCAAAATTATGCTCAATTTTTAGCAGATGGATATGTAGATGGTGAGTTTGTAATGGTGGAATCAGAACATTCAGCAATGTCTGCATGTGTGGGTGCGTCTGCGGCAGGTGGTAGAGTAGCGACAGCTACGTCAAGTCAAGGTTATGCTTTGATGGTAGAGGTATTATACCAAGCAAGCGGTATGAGATGTCCGATTGTTATGACGGTAGTAAATAGAGCGTTAGCATCTCCACTTAATATTCATGGAGATCATGGTGATTTGTATTTGGGAAGGGATGCTGGATGGATTCATCTAATTGCAAACAATCCACAAGAAGCGTATGATATGACTTTGTGTGCATTCAAAATCGCTGAAGATGAAGATGTGAGACTTCCGGTTTCAACTAATCAAGATGGTTTTTTAGTATCTCATACTGCTCAAATTGTAGAGCCTCTTGATGATGATACGGCGTATAAATTTATCGGTGATTACAAACAAAGAAATCCGATGCTTGATTTTAACAATCCGGTAACTTACGGGGCTCAAACAGAAGAAGAATGGCATTTTGAGCATAAAGCAAGACAACACAAAGCGTTGATGGACTCACCAGCGGTAATTGAGAGAGTATTTAAAGAATTCAAAGATCTAACTGGTAGAGAATATAAATTGGTTGAGAGCTACAATATGGATGATGCTGAAGTAGCGGTAGTGGCTATGGGAAGTAACTACGAAACAGCTAAAATCGCAGCTGATAAAGCAAGAGAGATGGGTATTAAAGCAGGAGTTGTTTGTCCAAGAAGTTTTAGACCTTTCCCACTTAAAGAAGTAGCGGAAATATTAAAAAATGTAAAAGCAATTGGAGCAATGGATAGAAGTGCTCCTATGGGAACTATCGGTGCGTTACACAATGAGATTACAGGTGCATTAAATGCATTTGGATATAATTCAATCGTAACAGGATATATCTATGGACTTGGTGGAAGAGATACGACTGTAGAAGATAACTTAGAAGTATTCAAAGATTTAGCTCTTAATGCGGAAGCAGGTAAAAGAGTAACTCCTCTTCAAAAATTCATCAAATTAAGAGGTCCAGAATTATCATTTTTTAAAGTAGGAGAATAAGATGAAAGAGATTACAACACTAAAAGAATTTGCATGTACGCCAGATAGATTTCAAGGGGGGCATAGACTTTGTCCAGGGTGTGCTCACTCGATTATTGTTAGAGAAGTGGTAAATGCTACTGATGATGATATTGTAGTATCAACAGCGACAGGGTGTTTGGAAGTATGTTCTTCTATTTATCCATATACTTCATGGGATGTAAGTTGGATTCACGTGGGATTTGAAAATGCAGCAAGTGTTATTTCTGGTAGTGAAGCTATGTATAAAGCTCTAAAAAACAAAGGGAAATTACCGGTAGATAAACCAGCTAAATTTTTAGCGTTTGGTGGTGATGGTGGAACGTATGATATCGGTTTCCAAGCATTATCTGGAGCATCTGAGAGAGGACATGACTTTATGTATGTGTGTTTAGATAATGAGGGATATATGAATACTGGAGGGCAAAGAAGTTCAGCTACGCCTGTAGGTGCTCATACAACAACTTCTCCAAGAGGTAGAGTAAGTTATGGTGAGAAAAGATGGAAAAAAGATTTGACTATGATTATGTCTCACCACGGATGTCCTTACGTAGCGACAGCAGCTCCAAGCAAATGGAAAGATTTAGCTAAAAAAGCCGCTAAAGGATTTGATACTGAAGGTCCGGTATTTATCAATGCACTAAGTCCTTGTACTACTGAGTGGAAATTTGATCCGGCTGATACTATTATGATGAGTGATTTAGCGGTGGATAGTTGTGTATTCCCGTTATATGAGATTGAAAACGGAACAAAACTTACTATCACTTATAGACCAAAAAACAAAATCCCAGTAAAAGATTATCTCGGGGCTCAAGGAAGATTCTCTCATTTATTCAAAAAAGGTAATGAGTGGTTAATTGATGAGTGGCAAAAACATGTAGATGAGTATTGGGAATATTTACAAAAAAGAGAGGAAGCGGGAGTATAATCCCCTCCCCTATTTATTAAG
>JAADDX010000018.1 GCA_013153685.1 Campylobacterota bacterium
TGAAAAAAAATTGCAAAAAATTTGAAAAAAATTTTGAGAAAAATTGAAAAGCCCTTGAACTTGGGGTTTGGTGGAAAGGTGGGGAGTGGGGAAAGTTATTTTATAAGTAAATGTCTCTCTCGTATAAGAAATCATGACTGATTGTTCTGTTTTTTAATTTAGCTATCAACGGCATTTTTCTTTTGAAATGATTTTTATGTATTCTTGATATAACCATCTCTACAAGTGCCTTGTCAAAATAGTCTAACAATTCCTCTTTGGTAAATCTCTCCTCTACATACTTATATAATACTTTGTCTATTTGAGCATACGTATATCCTAATTCATCTTCATCACTTTGCCCTTGCCACAAATCAGCACTTGGTGGTTTAGAAATAATTTCCTCATTTATTTGTAGAAATTTAGCAAACTCAAATATCTCTGTCTTATATAAATCACCAATTGGATTAAACGCACTTGCCAAATCGCCAAAAATTGTACCATATCCTAATAATAGTTCACTTTTGTTACTTGTGCCAATAACCAATCCATTTAGTTGTTGTGCTTTATCATATAAAATCGCCATTCTCATTCTAGCACTAAAATTTCCGCCCCTTAAATTATCTTCAATAGGATATGCTTGCAATAAAGGAGCAATAGAAATGGTTTCATGATTGATATGGAATTTGTTGCATAAACTAAGTGCATCTTTTAATGAAGACGGTGAAGAATGTTGCGAAGGTAGCAAAAAGGCTTTGAAATTATCACCAAGAGCTTCTTTAGCTAAAACAGCTACTACTGCACTATCAATCCCTCCACTTAAACCACATACCGCGTACTGCAATCCAGTCTTATATAACTCATCTTGAATAAACTTGATTAAATATTGTTTGAGCAACTTCATCTAAATTCCCATATATCTTTTGAGTAGTTTACCAATTTGAGGGTGGCGTAACTTTTTAATAGCACTACTCTCTATTTGCCTAACTCTCTCTCTAGTAACCTTTAATTCCTGCCCTATCTCTTCTAACGTTCTCTCACTTCTATCTGGCATAAGACCAAATCTCATTTTAATCACCGCTTTTTCCCTGTCATTTAAATGTTCTAATACCTCATCAATTTGTTTTCTAAAATCATCCTCCATAACATGTTCCAAAGGATTCTTAGTTTTGGTATCTGCTACATAATCTCCGAATTTAGCATCATCATCCTCGCCCACTGGAGTTTCTAAAGATACCGGTTCTTTTGCGATTTTTAATATATTCTTAACTTTGTCTATACTTAATTTCATCTCTTTTGCCAAAGTTGCGATATCCGGTTCTCTTCCAGTCTCTTGTAAATGCTTACGAGTAATTTTATTGATTGTGTTAATTGACTCTATCATATGTATAGGTATCCTTACAGTTCTTGCTTGGTCTGCAATTGCTCGCGAAATAGCTTGTCTAATCCACCATGTAGCGTAAGTGGAAAACTTGAATCCTTTTGAATGTTCAAATTTATCAATTGCTTTCATTAATCCAATATTACCTTCTTGGATAAGATCCAAAAACGGCAAACCTCTATTAGTATACTTTTTAGCAATACTTACTACCAATCTTAAATTCGCTTTTGCCATTTTACTTTTAGCAAGGTCCGTAATTTTCTTTCCTCTTTTAATTTGTTCTAATATAATTTGGAGTTTATCTTTGCTGATATTAAATGTATTTTTGCTAGCTTCTTTGGCTTCGATAAGCTTTTTGATATCCATATATGTATTAATCATGGTAGCCTCCGGCACCATTTCTGCAATTTCCTCTTTTGTTAGATGTGTAATATTTTCGAGTATTCTTTTGTGATTTTCTTTGAGTTGGTCATTAAACAATGGTAACTTGTATTCCTTTTTCTTAAGTTCTTTTTTGAAATCATCATCGCCTTTTAGAGCATTTTGAATCGTCTTTACTATTTCATTGATTAATTTTGAAGTAGGTCCTAATTGTAAAAGTTTATCTTTAACTATCCGTTTTTTGTACGTTAAGACAAGAATCCTATGCAATATATTCACATCTTCTACATCAGCATTGGCAATTAACTCATCATATTCATCTATACTTTTCTCCCAATCTTCTTTTGCTTTTTGAAGCTGCTTAAATAAATTGTGGATTTTCTTTTCTCTCGCGTCAATTTTTTTGAGTTTTTTAGTTTCTTTTGTTTCTTCTTCTTCCTCTTCCTCTTCATCACCATCTTCTGAAAAAGATTTAAACAATTCTTTTACTCTTCTCTCTCTATTTAACAATGGTTCTTTGTAATCCAATACCAAATCTATCAGATAAGGAACACTGCAAATAGCGTCCAAAATAATAGCTTCTCCAAATTCTATTTGCTCGCTTAATTCAATCTCCTCCTCTTTTGTTAATAAAGGTATATCACCCATCTCTCTTAAATACATTCTAACCGGTGAATCACTTCTACTCCATTCTAATAGTTCTTTATCTTTTAATAAATCTTCCGCTTTGATTTGTGCTTGTTTTCGCTTTTCATGTTCTTGTTGACTTACAATAGCATCTTCTTTATTTTTCATCTTAGCTACTTCAGCGGATGTTTTGAGGATAATATTGTATTCCTTAATGAGTTTGGCAATATCTTTAGCTTGGGTTTTGGTCGGAGATTTTTTAAAGGTATCTACCAACTTTTCATAAGTTACGATTGAATCTTTGTTTTCTGCTAAAAATTCTTTGTATGTTTTATCAGACAATTTAAAACTCCTTGTTATTATTTTGGAGGCATAATTATATCTCAAAATTATGCACTTGTAAATATCAATCATCAACCATTAATGGTATAAAATTTGCTGCTACTCTCAAAAAACATAAGGATTTTCTATGCAAACCGGATACTATGTCGCAACAGGTGGAATGGTAACACAGTTTAATAGACTTAACATTATTTCCAATAACCTTGCAAATGTAAATACCAACGGTTACAAATCAGACGATGTAATAATCGGCGATTTTGAGAGAATGTTTAAAGAAAGTAGAGATGTTTTACCATTAGATAACAATACCAAAGAATCGGCTAAATTTATCAATAGAGACTTGAATAAAGTTCCACAAATAGTCGAAGAGTGGACAAATTTTTCAGTTGGGGCAATAAAGAAAACCGGAAATGATTTAGATTTTGCACTTACCAAAAAAAACGCGTTTTTCTTAGTTAAGACACCAGATGGTATCAAGGCTACAAGGGATGGAAGTTTTAGTATCAATGATGCTGGTCATATAGTGACAAAGGAAGGATATGAGGTCTTAACCAAAAACTACTTCAATGACAACAGATTGCCACAAATCAACCCAAATTATATGTTAAAAGCTGATAAAGATGGAAATCTCTATCAAAACAAACAAAAAGTTAGTTCGATTTTTATAGCGTCGTTTAATGATTTGAAAAAACTCAAAAAAATAGGTGATAACCTATATGATTATGGTGATATGCAAGTCAATTTAAACGATAAAAATTCGGTAGTGCAAGGTTTTATCGAAAAAAGCAACATCAATCCGGTATCTCAAATGACTCAATTAATCGATACAAACCGACTAGTGGAAATGTATCAAAAAGTGATGGATACGCAAATGAATGAAATTAATAACGACGCAATTAACAAACTCGGAAATGTGAAGGCGTAACGTGGAAATAAGTCTAGTAATTTTAAGTGCAGGTAATAGCACAAGATTCAATAGTAATATCAAAAAACAGTGGATAAGAATAGATACACAACCTTTGTGGAAATTTGTAGCTGATAGATTAAACACGTTTTATCCGTTTAAAGAAACGATCATCACAGCCAATCCTCAGGAAATACCGCTATATCAACTGCTTAGCGATTATACAATTTGTCGGGGTGGAACGACTCGTCAATTATCCCTTAAAAACGCCTTATCTCACGTAAATAGTGAATATGTGTTAGTCACTGATGTAGCAAGGGCATGTGTTCCAAAAGAGGTAGTATTAGCATTGATCAACAACATCAAGCACGACTGTATCGTGCCGTATTTGCCAGTTGTAGATACGGTAGTCTATCGTAATCAACCCATCAATAGAGAAGAAGTCAAACTCATCCAAACTCCGCAACTCAGCAAAACAGATACACTCAAACAAGCACTCAAAACAGATGTGGAATACACAGATGATAGCAGTGCAATACAAGCAATCGGGAAAAAAGTGGATTATATCTTAGGCAGTAAAGATAGTGCAAAATTAACTTTTGGAGATGAGAGACTACCTTGTCTGAATCAACCATCCAACTTGACATTTAGTGGTATTGGGTATGATATTCATCAATTATGTCTTAATAAACCTATGTATTTGTGTGGAGTTAGGATAGATACCAAATGGGGATTGTTAGCACATAGTGATGGTGATGTAGCAATTCATGCAGCAATAGATGCATTGCTAGGGGCTTGTGGATATGGCGATATCGGTGAATTCTTCCCAGATAATGACGCACAATTTAAAGACGCCAAAAGCACGGAACTTTTGGAATATATCGTAGATTTGATATACAAAACCGGCTATGAGATTGTTAATATAGATATGACTATTATTGCACAAACGCCGAAATTGTCGCCTTATAAAAAAGCCATGAGACAAAAACTCATCGAGATAACACATTGTTCAAATATCAATATCAAAGCTACCACCAACGAAAAATTAGATTCTATAGGTGAAGAAAAAGCGATAGCTGTCCACTGTGTTGCAAATGTCAAATTCGCACACAATTAATTTACAAAGCTACGTTTTTTTGGTATAATTTCGACAAAAAAGGATACTTAATGGCAACCAATTATAACGATTATTTCAAAAAAAATAATCCTGAACCAAATAATGATAACAATGGATCAAACTTTCCTCCCCCAGAAGTTCCAAACTTTGCAAATAAACCAATAGTTTGGATTATTGGAGTTTTGGTAATTATCGCATTATTTGCAAAACCATTTGTAGTGATTAATCAAGGAGAAGTTGGGATTTTATCAACTACTGGGAAATTTGACGACAAACCACTTGGAGCTGGGATTCATTTTTATATCCCTATTA
>JAADDX010000074.1 GCA_013153685.1 Campylobacterota bacterium
ATCAAACAATTAAAAGAGAAAAATTTGGAATTAACAAAAGAGAATTATATCTTACGAAACAAATTCAAGCATGTATCGGAAATCTTTAGAAACAAAACAGAAACTGAATTATTAGATAAATATTTCCCAAAACGTAGCAAACTAGAAAAAATTATCAAAGACACCGTCAAGAAATTATTCAAAAAAGAGTTTGATTTGGTTGAGAATAAAGTGTTATATTTTAGGAAATTTTTTAAAACCAAATTAAAAAGAGCATTATTTCATGCTATCTCTGCGGCATGTGAATGTGATGAGAAGCTTAGCAAAATGGTAACAAGCATAGCTATCAAAGAACAAGAACCTTTTATCTATTCGGTAGTAGCACAACATATATTAGAAAAGATTGAGGATGATAAGGGTGAAGAGTTTCTTGATACACTTATCCATCAACAACTAATCGATAAAGATGAAAAATACGAACCAATTACATTTAATTACAAAATTGATGAGATTAAAAATATTATTAGAAATTACCACTCTATCAAATCGCAAGAAAATATTGAAACCATTTCGATAGTTACGGAATTAGAGGAGATTAAAAACCAAAGAAAGGCTCTTGAGAAAGAGCAAGAAGAATTACAGCAAGAATTTGAGCAATTAGAAAAAGAAGAGAATGAGTTGTTGGCAACTATCGTAGCGAGTGAGGGCGGTGATGAGACGACTAAAGCTAGACTCGATGAGATAGATGAGAAAAAAAGAGAGATTAAAGATCGATTGTTTCATATTGCCAAGGAAATCGATAAACTCAAAAATCGAGAGATATTTATCACTCCTTTAATTGATTCAAAAAAGACTGGACAAATAGATGAAAAAGAAATTCGCTATAAAGAAAAATATGATAAGTTGATTTCCGATTTTGCAAATGCTTTGATTGTAGAATTGTAAGGGTGTAAATGCAATTTATTTATCACGAAGAGTTATTACCGAGCTTGTGTATTAGCGGGGAGAATTATAAATATCTAATAAAAGTCAGAAGGTTTAAAAAAGGGGATGAAATTGTCATTACTGATTTTCACGAAGCCTACACCTATACAATCGCTTCTATTACCAAAAAAGACGTAACCCTCACCAGAGATACACCACTCCAACTTACGAGTAATCTTAAGCCGTTTCATATTGGATGGTGTAAAATCGATACCAAAAATATCGAAAAAGTATTACCCACCCTCAATGAGATGGGTGTTACGCAGATCACCTTTATTGAGTGCGATAGGAGTCAGGGAAATTTTAAAATTAAACTTGATAGATTGCGTAAGATTCTAATCAATTCCAATCAACAATGTGGCAGAACCACTCTTATGCAGATTGACTTTTGTGAATCGTTAGATAAATTTCTACAACACTACCCTCAAGCTGTGGTGTGCGATTTTGGTGGTAGAGCAATTACCAAGGATATTGATGTAGCGGTGATTGGTTGTGAAGGGGGATTTAGTGATAGAGAGAGGGGATTGTTTGGTGATGTTGTGGCGTTTGAGACTGATTTGATTTTGCGAAGTGAGAGTGCGGCTGTAGCAATTTGTGCTAAAGTGTTGTTATGATAGCATTAATAGGTCCTACTGCTAGTGGTAAGAGTGATTTAGCAATAGAGATAGCCCTCAAACATGGTTATGAGATTTTATCTCTTGATAGTTTGAGCATTTATAAGCAAGTGGATATAGCCAGTGCCAAACCATCCAAAGAAGACTTAGCCTTGGTGCGACATTACGGTGTTGATGAGATATTGCCCAATCAGAAATTTGATGTTATGAAATTTATCTCAATCTACCAACAAATCAAGCATAAAAAGCTAATTATAGTAGGAGGGAGTAGTTTTTATCTCAAAGCGATGTTAAATGGAATTTCCACTCTACCAACCGTTACTGATGATATCAAAAAACAAGCAGCCAAGTATGATTGGGAGTTTTTATACAAAATAGACCCGATATATGCTCAAAAAATCTACCCCACAGATACATACAGACTCTCAAGGGCTATTGAGATATATTTAGCTACATCATTGCCACCTAGTGAATATTTCCGCTTGCATCCACCAACACCGGTATTGGATGATGTGGATATTTATGAGATTAAAGTAAGACGAGATACATTGCGTCAAAGAATTGTTAAACGTACCCAAAAGATGTTTGATTTGGGGTTGATTGATGAAGTGGCATTTTTGGAGGCTACTTATCAAGACCGGCAGTTACCGGCACTAAAAGCTATCGGAGTAAGGGAGGTGCTTGATTATTTTGATGGTAAGTATACCAAAGATGAACTCAAACAAAAGATTATTACCAACACAGCACGTCTTGCCAAGCGGCAACAAACATTCAATAAAACGCAATTCAATGCCACAAGCTTGCCTCTTGAGAGATTAAGAGAGATTTTGGTATAATTACAAAAAAAGGTAGTAAATGAAGTCTTTATTTGGATACTCAAACACCACCAAAGGGATCGCGAGTAGTGGGGATTGGAATATTTATGATGATAAATTCACACAAATAAGTAAAGATGAGTATGGAAATACACTTATGCCAAGCGAACATTTCGATGCTCAAACTTCATCGCTAGAGGTGACTACACCAGGTATCCCGCCATCAAATCCTCTGATTTTGCGTGCTAGAAATCTCATAAGCGAGTATGACTACTTCTATCCTTTTAATTTTTCTATTTGGGTTACTGGTACCAATGGTAAGACTACCACCACTCAAATGATTAGCTATTTGCTACCTAATTGTGAAGTAGGGGGCAATATCGGCCGCCCGCTTGCTAAAATGAATCGAAACGTGAAGTTTTGGGTATTGGAGACAAGCTCTTTTACACTTCACTATACAAAGCGTGCTAAACCCAATATCTTGGTGATGTTACCGATTACTCCAGATCATATTTCTTGGCATGGAAGTTTTGAGAATTATCAAAATGACAAATTATCAGTATTAGAGAGAATGACTGAGCGAGATATTGCTATTTTGCCTAGACAATTTCACTCTTATCGCACCCAAGCGTATAAGATAACGTATGAGAATAGTGATGATTTGATAAAATATTTCGATTTTAGGGATATTGTATTTGAAGAACCTTTTAGGTTGGATGAAGTTTTAGCAAAAGCTGTATATAAGATCTTGTTTTTAGAAGAAAAAAGCCTTGAAGGATTTAGCATAGATCCCCACAAAATAGAGCAATTTAGAGACAAAAAAAATAGATTATGGATAGATGATAGCAAAGCTACAAATATAGATGCGACTCTTAATGCCATTAGGAGGTTTAAGACAAGTAAAATATATCTGATTTTGGGAGGAGATAGCAAGGGGCAGGATTTGAAAATACTGTTTGATGAATTGAAAAATTATAATGTTGAATTGTTTTTGATAGGTAAGGATTTGCCTATTTTCGAGAAATATGCTAAAGAATACAATATCAAATACCACAAGTCACATACTCTTGAACAAGCAATTAAAGATATAGATAAAGTATTTGATAAAGGAGTTGCTTTGCTATCACCGGCAAGTGCGAGCTTGGATCAATTCAAAAGTTATAAACACAGAGGGGAGAAATTTAAAGAATTTGTAGGACGTATCCAATGAATGAAATATATATCTCAAACGATTTACAAAGAGCAAAAGAGGAGCTTTTAAGTATGTATCCTAATGCGATAATATTTGAAGATAATGAACTCAAATTACCGATGGTTAACCAAATCAAAGATGTCAGCTATAAGACTCATCAATCCCAACAAGTAATCATTATCAAAGCTTTGAATTTTAGAAATGAGAGCCAAAATGCGTTATTAAAGTTGCTTGAAGATACTCCAACCAATGTCAAATTCATAATCCTAACTACATCCAAATATGCTTTGCTCGATACGATTAAAAGTAGGATGAGTTTGCATTATCTAAACTATCCCCAACCATCAATTAATATAGACCTCAACCCCCAAAGACTCACCACCAAAGATATTTACGATACTCTTAAAAAAGACTTATCCAAAGAGGAATTAAAAGCCTTTATTACCCAGCTTTTCAAACAGATTTCCAATCCCACATCCAGAGTATTGGATGATTTTGAATTGGCTATTCAGCTAGTGGATTTAAACGCCGATAAAGCGGCTTTATTGAGTCTTTGTCTGCTTTGTATAAGAAACGCTAACAAATAAGAAGAAAATATGTGTGCAATACTTGGTGCTAAAAATGTAAGTTTAGATAAATTTAAGTCTGCTCTTGCTTTGATGAGCTATAGAGGTGATGATGGGGATAATATTTTAGAAGTTGATGATTATAAATTTGGATTTAATCACCTAGCTATCGAAAATCTGCATACACATACTCAACCTTTTATGCAAGATGGAGTAATGGTGGTGTTTAATGGGGAAATTTATAATTACAAAGAATACGGAAATAGTGAGAGTGAAGCTATTTTTAGACTTTATAAAAAATATGGAGTAGAATTTGTAAAAAAACTAGATGGTATGTTTGCTATTGCAATTTACGATAAAAAATTGTATTTATTTCGCGATATTTTCGGCAAAAAGCCTTTGTATTTTACTGATAGTGGAATTTTTAGCAGTGAGATAAAATCGATTTTGTATCTACTAAACAATACCCCAAATCTAAATTTTAACGCATTAGCTGAATATTTAAGTCTAAATTCAAGTATAGCACCAAATACGATTTATCAAGGTATTTATAAATTACCGGCTGGATGTTATTATGATGGAGAGATTCATAAATATTATGATTTTAAAAGAGAGATTATTGATATAAGCGAAGATGAAGCAATTAGCGAGATTGAAAGATTGCTTAAAAATTCAATCCAAAAAAGACTACAATCTAAAGTA
>JAADDX010000019.1 GCA_013153685.1 Campylobacterota bacterium
GTTTCAAAATCAACAAAACAAAACTTAAGCTCCTTTTTCTCATTTCCTACCCTATCCCCAAGATTATCAACCCTAAAATCAAATACATAACCATCCAGCTTCAAATGCATCGAATTATAAACTTTTTGAGTCTTGAGATAATAAAGGTCTTTTGTCTTATAAAAAAGCTCCACATCCTTACCACTAAGTTTCGAGTATATATTTCTCCATCTAGGAGTATTAGCAAACATAATCCCACCACTTTTATCAAAATACGTATGAAAAAACGTATACAATTTATCATATATTTCTTCTTTGTTGTTTTTGTGTGAGAGTTTGTGTGCTAGGTGGTTGTGGATTTGTTGGAAATATGATGACTTGAGTTTCATTAAGTTTACATAAGCCCCATCTCCTTGGATTTTCTCCCCTATAAATATCTCTTTTATCAAACTAAAAAATCTCTCCTGATTTGGACTTTGAATCATGAATTATCCTTTATATCGCACATACACACCGACAAAGTGTATTTGTAGTAAAAAGAAGAGTGTTCTTGATGGAGGTAGCCATAAACTATCGCAAATCAACAATCCTCACAATAATCCACCAACAAGGTGGAAATCCTTCTAGTAGACTTGATAAACACTAGATTGGATACTTTCCATCAAAGCATGCAAAACAATATTCACTTTTTGTATCATTTATAGAACTCAACATCCCCTCAATAGACAAATAAGCCAAACTATCCGCTTCTATATATTTACAAATTTCCTCTACACTCATTCTACTTGCAATAAGCTCCTCACTATCTGGTGTATCTACACCATAATAACAAGCCCCAATACTTGCCGGAGATGCTATTCTCATATGCACTTCAGCTGCCCCTGCATCTCTAAGCATCCTTACGATTCTTTTAGATGTAGTTCCTCTAACGATACTATCATCAATTACTACAAGTTTTTTTCCAGCGATTTTGTGTTTGATTGGAGTTAATTTCATTTTTACTTTTAGGTCTCTAATCTCTTGTGTTGGTTCTATAAAAGTCCTTCCTACATAGTGATTCCTCATAATCCCAAGCTCAAAAGGGATACCACTCTCTTTTGCATACCCAAGTGCAGATGCTACTCCGCTATCAGGCACTGGAACTACCATATCGGCATCTATTGGCAGCTCTTTTGCAAGGGCTTTTCCCATCTCCACTCTTGTCTCATATACATTTTTACCAAATACGTCACTATCCGGTCTTGCAAAATAGATATATTCAAATATACATTTTTTTGGAGTAGGCTCAAATAGCTGAATAGATTTCATTTCGTTATTTTCAAAAATCACCATCTCACCTGGATTGACATCTCTGATATATTCCGCACCTACTAGCTCAAAAGCACAAGTCTCACTCGCAATAATATACCCGCCTGTTTTGATTTTACCGATACTCAAAGGTCTAAATCCAAATCTATCTCTTATTGCAAACATTTTTGTTCTACTTAAAATAATAAGCGAATACGCACCTTCTATCGCATTTACAGCATCAATGATTCTCTCTTGCAGAGTAGATGCTTGATTTTTGGCGATAAGATGAATGATATTTTCAGTATCCATATTTGTCTGAAAAATGGCACCTCTTTTGATAAGCTCATGTCTTACTTCATTTTTATTTGTAAGATTTCCATTGTGAACAATCGATATTTCACCAAGTCCATATTGTGCAAATACCGGCTGAGCATCGAGAATAGAGTCATCTCCCGCGGTTGAATATCTCGTATGTCCTATTGCCATATCACCTTTTAACACATTAAAGTGTTCCTCTGTAAAAATTTCCGTAACCAATCCTCTATCTTTTATAGTATGGATCTTACCATTTTCGTTGCTGCTAATCCCAGCTGCTTCTTGACCGCGATGTTGCATAGCAAAAAGTGAGTAAAATACCTTTTTTGCAGCATTTTGATTTTTATAAATTCCAACTACCGAACACAAAATTAACTCCTTATTATAGTTATGATCTCTTCTTCTGATTTATTTAATCTTTTTGAAATCTCTTTTATATCAAATCCAAGTTCATAAAAAGCTTTTATTTTACCTATTTCCTCGCCTTGTTGGATACCTTGTTGGATACCTTGTTGGATACCCTGTTGGATACCCTGTTGGATACCCTTCTCCATTCCGATTTCATAACTTGGATAATCCTCAAATGTTATATCCATCAGTCTCATCTCAGCCTCCTTAACTACCTCTTTTAAATCTCTTAATCCGCTAATTTCCTCTAGAATCAAAAAATATTTTCTAAATTCTTCTTCTTTTAGCATCTTTTTTAACTTCACTAAAATTTTACTTGTAATATCTATTGGATTTTGGTCTTTAAAATCACACAAAATAGACAATACCACCGCATCTGGTGAATTTGTATTTAACAAAGTATGACAATCTATATCTTTGATATTTATCATATCGAAATTATATCCAAATTCCTCGATATAATTTTTCATATTTTTATTTGAAAAGTTGATTAAATATTGTTTTATCGGCAAATCAGTAATTTCTCTAATATCGAGCCAATATCTACACATCCTATAAGCCATTTTAGAATCGTAACTACTTTGAAGCTCTAAGTGCAAAATATATTCATTTTTAACTTTCACTACAATATCGGCTCGTCGCGATTCTACCCTTTGATACTCTTCATTTAAAAATTCTATCTCATCAAGCTCTATTCCTAAGATATATTTAGAAATATCCTTGATGATAATTTCCTTGATAAGTTTTTTGGTGATAGTATCTTTTTTCAATTATAATCCAAGTGCATCATTTATGTGATAAAATCCAGCCGGTTGTTTTACCAGCCATAAAGCCACTTTAATAGCTCCTTGTGCGAACGTTTCTCTACTTGTGGCAGTATGATTAAATTCCAAAAACTCTCCATCATTATAAAATCCAACCGTATGACGCCCTACAATATCTCCGCCTCTTAAAGCCATTACTGCTATTTCATCTTTACTTCTCTCACCAATAATTCCATCTCTTCCAGATACTCTAACCTTATCAAGATCTAATCCTCTAGCTTTGGCACAATGTTCTGCTAATGTAAGTGCGGTTCCACTTGGTGCGTCTTTTTTGTATCTATGATGCATCTCAACTATCTCTATTTCAAAATTTTCAAGTGTTTTAGAGACCATTTCTACTACTTTATTTAAAACGGCAATTCCCAAACTCATATTTGTAGCATATAAAACTGGCATAGTTTCACTAGCTTTGATTAATAAGTTTTTTTGATGGTCATTAAATCCGGTAGTTGCTATAACCATAGCTTTATTTAGATTGTTTTCAATAGCAGTTTGTAATAAATTTTGAGTGGCTATTGGAGCGGAGAAATCAATCACAACATCACAATTTTCTAAAAAAGTTTTCATATCATTTGTAACTACACATCCTCTTGGGAACTCTAATTCACTCTTTCCTTCAAAAATTACACTCCCAAGTTCTAAATTTTTTTCTTTAATTATTTTTATTAAAAGTTGCCCTACTCTACCAGTAGCACCTACAATTCCAAATTTCATAAAATCTCCTTTGATTCACTTTTGCGGTTATTATAACAAATTTTTTATTTTTTGTAAGCTTCATATATAGACTTTTTGATTCAATTCGTTATATTCATCATAAACGTTACTATCTAGCGTAATACCACCGCCGCTTTTGTAGTATAATCGTCCATTTTCTTGTTGAATAAAACGAATTAAGACTGCACTATCCAAATATCTATTCTCCTCATCCACTATCCCAAATATACCGGTATAAAAACCACGCTCATAATTCTCAACATTTTCAATAATATCCACAGTGCTAATTTTTGGTGTCCCAGTCACACTACCAGCTGGTAATAATTTCCATATAAGATCCTGCCAATAATCAATCCAATCATGAGGCATCTTACCTACAATTTCGCTACTTACTTGTAACAATTCTTTATCTCCGGCGTATATTTTATCGATATATCTAAATTTGGTCACTTTAATATGGTTTGCAACCATTGCCAAATCATTTCTTAATAAATCCACCACCATTGTATGTTCGGCAAACTCTTTTTGGTTGTGCATAATTATATCTCTAGCATTTGGGATAGAGGCATCGATTGTGCCTTTCATGGGATAAGTATAAATATGATTGTTACTAATCTTTACAAACCTCTCTGGAGAGAAGCAAACAAAATTATCATATTGTAATTTAAACTTTGCATTAACTCTATAAAACATTTCTAGCAAAGTAAGATTAGTGTAGATTGGAGTAGCAAATGTTAGATTTAGTAGATATGTATTTCCTCTTTTTATCTGTTCTATCACCTTATCAAAAGCCTCATTATACACCTCAAAGGGGATTGGAAATTTTTGAAATATGGTATGTTTATAAAAAGACTTGGGAGTATAGTTCCTAATACCATCAAAATCTATCAAAAAAGTATCATCAATATCCTTGATGATAAATTGCGATTTTTTAAAGTCAATTAAAAAAAACTTAACCATACGCACCTAGGCTATTTTTTCATATTGATATACATATGCACTATATCGATAGCTGCTGGGGTTACACCACTAATTTCACTTGCTTGAAATAATGTTTTTGGTTTGATTTTGGTTAATTTCTCCACAATCTCGCGCGATAATCCAGGGATACCATCATATGTGAAATCATCTGGGATTTTCACTTTTAGCATATCTTTCATTTTTGCTATTTGTTTTTCTTGTTTTTTGATGTAATGATAATATTTAGCTTC
>JAADDX010000029.1 GCA_013153685.1 Campylobacterota bacterium
AAGGGTGGATATATTTTAAGCGAAGATGAAAATGCCAAAATTACACTAATCGCAACAGGTAGCGAAGTAGGACTTGCACTTGAAGTAAAAGCGAAATTAGACGTGTCTTGTAATGTGGTAAGTGTGCCTTGTTTTGAACTGTTTGATGCACAAGATGAAGAATACAAAAAATCAATCATCCAACCAAACACTAAAAAAATCGCAATAGAAGCTGCAAGTGCGTATGAGTGGTATAAATATGCTGATGAAGTGATTAATATCACTACTTTTGGTGCGAGTGGAAAAGGTGGTGAAGTTTATAAACATTTTGGATTTGATGCACAAAAGATAGCAGAGCAGATAAATAAGGACTAAAATGAAACAATTAGTAGCGTATTTAACGACTGCATATCCGGATACACAATTTACGGTGGATGCTATATTGGCTTTAAAAGAAGCGGGAGTGGATAAGATAGAACTAGGTATCCCATTTAGTGATCCGGTAGCTGATGGAGCGGTGATTCAAAAAGCTAATTTACTCGCTTTGCAAAACGGTTTTAGGCTCAAAGACGTCTTTGATGTAAGCAAAGCCATAAGCGGTATTGATATATATTTGATGGGGTATTTTAATAATTTTTATCACAAAGGGTATGAATATATGGTCTCGCAAGCCAAACAACACCATATCAAAGGATTTATTATCCCTGATTTGCCTTATGAAGAAGCAGTAGCGTATGCGGATTTATTTCCGCTAATTTCCTTTGTAGCTCCTACCGATTCGAAACAAAGAATCCAAACTATCTTACAAAACGCACAAGAATTTATCTATCTAGTAGCATATGCCGGTATTACCGGTAGTAACAAAGAAGAAGACCTCACAGAGGTTATTAGCCATATTCGAGAGGCAAGCGATACTCCGTTGTTTATTGGATTTGGTGTTAATGCCCAAACAGCCAAGCAAAAAGCCAAAAACGTAGATGGTGTGATTGTGGGGAGTGCTTTTATCCAGATTCTACTTAGTGATGATTCCTACACCACTAAGATTAAAAAACTTCAAGACTTAGCAAGTAGTATCAAGCAAAGTATCAATTAATGTCTTATCTATTTTATTTTGGATTGACTTTTGTCTTATCCACTTTGTTTGCCTTAGGTGGGGTAGGCAGTGCGACTGCTTTGGTGCCTATTTTGAGTATGAGTGGGATTAGTTTTGACGTATCCAAGGCAATAGGTCTTTTTGTTAATACTTCTACTACCGTTGTTGCTAGTATTATGAATTTCAAACGCAAAGTTTTAGATATCAAATTCACCATACCGTTAGCCGTCTCGCTTTTGGTATCTGCACCAATTGGTGCTTATTTATCTAGTTATGTTGATGAGAGACTGCTAAAATATATGCTAAGTGGATTTTTGTTTTTTAGTGCGAGTATGATGTTGTTTGGCAAAAAAACACAAAAAGTCAAATATACCAAAAAATGGGTATTGTATGTAATAGGTAGTGTAGTTGGCGTATTTAGCGGCATGATTGGTGTTGGTGGAGGGAGTTTGATTTTGCCTATTTTGATATTGCTTGGTTATGATGCCAAAAAAATGGCGGTAGCGGTGAGTTTCATCATCCCTTTTTCAACATTTAGTGCGTTTTTGATGTATGCACATACCGTGGTTATTGATTATAAACTATTAGCCATTACTGCAATTGCTGCTCTTTTAGGTGGTTTTGTAGGTAATAAGATTATGCATTTCAAACTAGATAGCCATCAAATCAAAAAGATTATTGCTGTTTTATTGTATGTTATTAGCCTCAAGCTATTATCTTCGTTGATTTGACAACATGTGCTTATTTTGATACAATAAATTAACTTAAATTACCGTTTAATATGCGGTAAGTTGGATTATAAAAAGGAGTGGACGTTTTGTCTTTTGAGATATGATAGCAAATACACAGATGGTTGAAAAATTAAATCAAATATTTCCACTAACACCGGAAATTAAAAACGCGTTTTTGCAAATAGATAGAAAAGAATTTGTCCCAAAAGGGCTGGAATTTAAGGCGTATATTATCGATGCTTTGCCTTTGGCTAATGATTCTACTATCTCATCGCCACTAACGGTTGCTAAGATGACTACGTATCTAGAGATAGATAAAAGCGTAGATAGTGTACTGGAGATTGGTTGTGGGAGTGGATATCAAGCGGCGATTTTATCCAAGCTTATTAGACGCGTATTTGCCGTAGAGAGGATAAATACACTAGTCAAAGAGGCAAAAGAACGCTTTAGGAGATTGAAGATTTATAATGTAAATTTGAAATATGATGATGGATTGAATGGGTGGAATAATTTTGCACCGTTTGATAGGATACTTTTCTCCGCAAGCATAGCAGAAATCCCACCTTCGCTATTTCAACAGCTCGCACCCAATGGGATTTTGCTAGCTCCGATTGATAAGGGAGATAAGGAAGTTATTACCCAATTTAAAAAAGTTGATGATAAAATTATCAAAAAAGAGATTCAAGAGGCGAAATTCGTCCCTATTAAAAGTGGTAAAGCATGATAGAGGAAATTATATATTCCAACAAAGATGATTTTGAGATTATTAGTGCACTAAAACAAGAGATTAAGAAATATACTCACAATCTAGAACAAGAAGCACAAGGAAAGCAGTTTTTTGTAAAGTATACAAAAAAAATGGATGAGTTTATTACAGTCGTATTTAAGCTTGTGCTAAAAAAAGTCTTTGGCTACTATCGCCCCAATATCAACTCACTGCCAATTACTCTTACGGCTATGGGAAGCTATGGTCGGATACAATTATCCTTGCAGTCTGATATCGATATTATGATAGTGTATAAGGAAATAGCTGGTTACAATATTAAAAGCATTATCGAAAATTTTGTGACTATGTTGTGGGATTTGGGATTGAAGATAGGTCATCGAGTGCATTGTGTAGATGAGCTATTTGCGGTGAGCCAACAAGATGTCATGATAAAAACCGCTATTTTAGAGAGTAGATATATATTTGGTAGTAAACATTTGTGGGTGGAAATTGAGAATGAATTAAAAAAGATTAGATTAGATAACCAAAAGGACTTTGTATTACAACGTTATCAAAAAATGCAAGAATACCACAAAAAATACCCACTCTCAATGGAGCCGAATATTAAAAAAGGGTTTGGGGGGATGAGAGATGCTAATACTTTGTATTGGATTGCAAATGTATTGTATGGTATCAAAAACAATGCAGAGTTAGTGGGTATAGTGTATGATGAGAAGATGTATAGAGAGTATAGAAATGCTTTGGAGTTTATTTTTCGTGTGAGGACGTTTTTGCATATTATTGCTAAATCCTCAAAGGATACGGTTTTGTTGGAATATCAAAGGGAGATAGCACTCAAGATGGGGTATGTAGATACTCAAAGACTACAAGCCCAAAGACAATTTATTCGCGATTTGTTGCGTAGCTTGTGGACAATTAATCGTTTTGCTTCTATCTATATCAAAAAATTCCTCAAAAAATTCCTCTACAATCCACAAACTATCTCCAAAATAAAGCGGATTGCAAAAGGATATTATGTTTGTGATGATAAAATCTATATCAATTGGAATAATACTGATGATGCGAAGGAGAGTTTGAAGGTATTACTAAATTGTGATTTTAGATTGTATGATGTAAGTTTGGTGAATTTATTTTATCATCAAACAATCAACTTTACAAAATCCCAAATCAAAGAGATGTTTCACAAAACACACCTTTATCCTATTATCAAAGCTCTCTACAAAGCCAACAAACTACACGCAGTAATTCCGGCATTTGAGAAAGTATTGTATCTGGCTCAGTTTGACGGATATCATCAATATCCAGTTGATATCCATTCTATCAAAACTTTGTATAATGTGGAAAATATCAGATTTCCCATCATCAAACAAAAGTATGACAAACTAGACAAAACAAGTAAACAAATTCTAAAAATAGTTGCTTTATTCCATGACCTTGGTAAAGGAAGAACAGCTGATCACCATATCGTAGGGGAAAAGCTTGTAGGTGAATTTATGAGTGATTTGGGGTTTAAGCTGGATAAGGTATCTTTAGCTAAGCGGCTTGTGAGATATCATACTACCATGTCCGAAGTAGCCCAAAGAGAAGATATTGATAATGATAAGACGTTGTTGAAATTTGCTAATATTGTTCAAGATAAATTAACGCTTGATATGTTGTATATCTTAACGTATGCGGATATGGATGCTGTAAGTGATAATCTTTTTAATTCATTCAAAGAAAATCTACTCACAACGCTATATAATAATACTCTTGAAGTATTGGATAATCAACAACTAAGATTGCTATGCAATAAGCGTCAACGAAAAGAAAAACAACTCCTAAAAAATGAGGAGTTTTTATCACTACCTAAATCATGGCAAAAAAAGGTGCTCAATTCCCCATCTACTCAACTTTTTCTTAAAAACAATCACCAACAAATAGCACAAATAGCCAAAAAAATGTATCAACTCCACACTTCATCGCAGAAGTTTGCAGTAGATATTACGCCACATCCTCTTACAATTGAGATTATCAAAAAAGAGATTAATTTCGATTTGGGATATTTGTTATATAAGTTATCTTCTTTTGCATTATATCACATCTCTATTTACAAAGTGGATGAGGTGAAATATTTTAGGATAGAGTTTGATAGCCAAGATGTGGATATGTGGAGCTTGCAAGAGATTATCAATCAAAGTTTTGCATCTGATAATAAATTCCGATTTGACGGGATTGATAAGTATGAAATTGAGATAGATTGCAATCATTCCAAAAATTATTTGGCTTTTAATGTTAAAACTACGAATAAAAATGCTATAATTATAGCAATGATTATGCATATCATGGATAGATACAAAATAGATGTTGAAGACATCAAGATATCTGTGCATAGACACACGCTAAGATGTATGATGATCATCAATAAATACTCAAATTTCTGTAATATCAAGGATGAAGTTGTAGCAGAGATTGGAAGGTTGCACCAATGAAAAGGAAAATTTTAATCTTCATATTTTTGGTAATTACGGTTGGAGGTATTATTTTTACCGCTTTTACTGCTTATAGGTTTTCTACCATAACGGATCTTGCTATTAAACATTCAGCTGAGACTATCAGAGATATTTATATTTATTCCCAAGACAAACAAGAAGCGATGAATTTGATTAAGAATATGCCAAATATCCAAAAAATTGAGATCGTAGATCGTTCCAAATATGTGAAATCGCACAAAAATATCGTAGTAATTCCACTTAATACCGATAAGAAGCTGATTATCCATTTCAAATCGTTAGCGGAATTTGAAAATGAAAAATACAACGTAATTTTAGAGACGATTATTATCAATTTAATATTTATCGCAATTTCCAATTTACTACTAAATTGGCTAATAAGCCCATATTTGAATGTTTTTGAAGAATTAAGAAAAAGTATAGAAAAAGCAAGACATGGAGATTTTAGTGAAAAACTTCATACTAAGCTCAAAAACGAACTGCAAAAGATTATCGAAAATTACAATCTTTTCTTAGATCAACTAAACAAAAACTTCGCCCTTATTGCCAATAACCTTAGCATTCTTATTCCAAATGTATCGCAAAAAGGTAATAGACTAGTTGCAGTCCAAAGAAATATGGAAATACTAGCGGATGTTAATAAATTCAAAAAGATTATAGAAGAAGATGCAAATGCTGATGAAATTTTTGAGCGAATCATCGATATATTCAAAAACAAATTTCACCTGACAAATTTCAAATTGTACGCTGTATTAAATGCAAAGCAAGAAATCAAAGTAATTTACCAGACACAAAAGGTATGTTGCGATATTGATGCTCCTTCTTTATGTAGAGCGTATAGGACATCTAAAGAGATGAATTCTATCAAATTTCCGCATGTATGTCCCAATCATATCTGCAAAGATACCAAGTATATCTGTATCCCATTTAGCACCGGAGGGACGTTTACTGGAGTAGCTTCTATCAATTTTAGCATAGAAGAGTACAAAGAGAAAAAAGATCTAATCCCTTATATTGAAAGCTATCTTAATGAAGCAGCTAGCATTATAGAAGCTAAATACACACTTGATTTAATCAAAGAAACATCCCTTAGAGATCAGCTTACGGGACTTTATAATAGAAGATATTTAGAGGAAATTTTAGACAAGCTTGCTGCAAGTGCAATTCGAGAAAAATCGATGCTTGGTATTTTGATGATTGATGTTGATTACTTCAAAAAGGTCAATGACACACTAGGACATGATGCCGGTGATGAAGTGCTTAGTCAACTTGCTAAAGTATTGGCAAACGGCGTAAGAGAGAGCGATTTTGCTATTAGATTTGGTGGTGAGGAATTCATAGTAGTATTACAAAATGTCAAAAATGAAGAAAGTGTGATGTTTGTAGCTGAGAAAATTAGAAAAATGTTTGAGAAAATGCAAATTACAATCAACAACAAGACATTCACCAAAACTATCTCAATTGGTGTATCTATCTTCCCAAAAGATACACTCAAAATCTGGGAGAGTATCAAGTTTGCTGATATTGCACTTTATGAAGCTAAGAGAACCGGTAGAAATAAAGTAGTAAGATTTAATCCAGATATGATGAAAGAAGCCGCATATGATCAAACAGCCAAATGTAGCGACAACTCATCAACCACAGAAGGGTAGATATGGGTGCTATTGAGAGGGTAAAAAAAGCTATCCAAGAGATTCAAAAGGGTAATATGATCGTAATGATAGATGACGAGGATAGGGAGAATGAGGGTGATTTAGTTTATGCAGGCGTATTTTCTACACCGCAAAAAGTAAATTTTTTGGCTAAAGAAGCTAGAGGATTGATTTGTGTAGCCCTCACTAAGGATATCGCCAATAGATTACAACTAAACCCCATGGTCCACAACAACGACTCCTCATACGAGACCGCATTTACTATCAGTGTAGATGCCAAAAACGCAACTACCGGTATTAGTGCGTATGAGAGAGATGAGACTATCAAAATCTTATCCAATCCCACAAGCACTCCCCAAGAACTTGTGCGTCCAGGGCATATATTTCCGCTAATTGCCAAAGATGGAGGAGTATTGGTGCGAACCGGTCATACAGAAGGGAGTGTGGATATTTGTAAGTTAGCTGGTGTGATGCCAAGTGCGGTGATTTGTGAGATTATGAAAGATGATGGGACAATGGCACGCAGAGCTGATTTGGATCAGTTTGCTAGTAAGCATAATTTGCCTATTGTTTATATTTCCGATATTGTGGAGTATCGTTTGCAGTATGAATCGCTTGTGGTTAGAGAAGCAGTAGAAGAGATAGAGCTTTTTGGTGTGAAGTTTAAGAAGATTACTTACAAAGACCACCTAAACAACACGCATTACGCTATTACCAATCAAGCAAGTTCTACTACAAACGTTAAATTTTATCCAATAGAAGATAATGTCTCATGCATCGCCAAGCTGGATGAATATTTGAAGGTGATTGAGTATATCAAATACAATTCCGGTGCGATTATTTTTATTAACAATCCCTCTCATGACAAACAAAAAGAATTTGGGATCGGTGCACAAATTTTAAAAGATTTAAATATTTGCAAGCTACATCTGCTCTCACACGGCAATAGTGAATTCTTGGCTCTTAAAGGTTTTGGCTTGGAGATTGTTGATAGAGTTAAGATATAAAATATCTAATACTCGCAAACCCATACGCTTTGCTATGCTTGATGGCTGATACTTCCTTCTCACTCACAATGCCACCTAGTCCAAATACTTTGCTGTTAGTGCTATTGACTATTTGATTGAGCATCTCTATCCCTAGCCCATCTCTACCTTTGGATTTAAACACAGGAGAGAAGGTTATAAAATCACTATTTTGTGCTTGTTGCACTTCTTGGAGTGAATGGGTAGAAGCACATGTGAGACATTGAGTGTAATGATTGATTAGATGTAGTTGATTAGATGTTAGGTGCACACCATCAAACCCCAACCCCAACAACTCCGTATATTGATTGACAAAAATAGGTATATCATAGTATTTTGCTATTTCCACTGCACTTTTTGCGTTTTTTGTAGAGAATTTATCTCTAAAACATATAAAATCCGGATTGTGCTTGATAATAGCTTGTGTTAGAGTGGTTTGAAAATCTTGATAGTAGTTAGGATCTGTAATAAGATAAGAGAACAAAAGAAACTCTTATAGAGCTTCTTCCTCAAGTGTTACCGCTCCTGCGAGATATACGTATGTTAAGATCATAAAGATAAACGCTTGCAATAATGCTGAGAATGTAAGCAATGCAAATGCAGGCAACGGCACAATGTATGGTGCTAACATAAGTAATACAGCTAAGAATAAATCATCACCTTTGATGTTACCAAAAAGCCGGAAAGATAATGAAATAATTCTTGAGATATGTGAAATTATCTCGATTGGAAACATAAGCGGTGCCAATACTTTTACTGGACCAGCAAAATGAGCAAAATAATGTCCAACTCCATTTTTTCTAATACCTTCGAAGTGGTAGTAGAAAAATACGATTAGTGCTAACACTAATGTTTGGTTAACATTGTTAGTAGGAGATTCAAATCCTGGTATGATACCAATCATGTTTGCAAAGAAAATATATACAGCTAACGCACCGGTTAGTGGTAAGTATTTTTTTGCTAAGTCTCTTGGGATCACATCACTCCCAACATGTAAAATACCGCTAATTACACTTTCCATCACGTTTTGACATCCTCTTGGCACTATTTGCAGATTTTTAGTAGCCATTTTTGCCGTGATAAGAGCAAGCACCATCGCAAGCAATGAGTGAATGATTAGAGTGCCATACGCACCACCTATATGTAGAAATAAGAATGGTTCATTCATCGAGAATCCTTTTTTTATTGAAATTTTATCATAAAAATTAAAAAAAACATATTTTTTTTCGATTATTTTAGTAAATAATTTGCAATATGTGTTATAATAACACAAAAACGCAAAAAAAGGATGATAATGGCTATACCTTTTGAGAATGAAGAACTAAAAGAAGCGGTCTCGCAAGTAATAGAAGAAATAAGACCGATGCTGCAAATGGATGGAGGGGATATCACGCTTATCGATGTGCAAAAGCCTATCGTATTTGTGCAATTACAAGGTGGTTGTGTGGGTTGTAGTAGTGCGGGTGCTACGCTAAAATATGGTGTTGAAAAGGCATTAAGAGAAAAAATCCATCCGGAACTTACTGTAATGAATGTGCCGCACGGATATGAAGATAAACTTGATGAATTAATGAAATATGCGGGGATTTGATATGACAGAAGAAATTTATGAACTTGATGGTATTTTGTATCAGGATATTAAAGATTTGATTTTTGATAAGCAAAGCTTGGAGAATATTTTATTTGGACCTTATAAGCTGATTTTTGTAGAAAATGAAGAATTGGTAGAGTTTATTACCAAGCTTACTCAATACGGTTATGAAAATATGGCTTTGGATTATGTAGAGAGCATACATGACAAAATCCTTTTGGATTTTTCAAACTTCAAAACACATGAGAGTAAAATTAAATAACACTTACATCACCGATTCTACCCAAGAGTATCAAGACGGTGATGAATTTTTGCTAACGTTTCAAAATCGCAAATACCACACTAACGAACCTATCATATATCCACGCGACTTATTACGCAATCTCTCTACCAAGTTTATCGGCATTACCGGAACCAACGGCAAGACAACAACCGCGTTTATTGTGAGTTATATTTTGGAGAAATTGGGATATAAAGTCGGAGTGCAAGGTACTGAAGGGTTCTTTGTAAATAATCAACGAATCTCGCCCAAAACACTCACAACACCTCCTATTTTGACTACCATTGCACGAGCGTATGAGAGTGGGGTGGATTTTTTTGTGATGGAGGTATCATCTCATGCAATCTCTCAACATAGAATCGAAGGGATTGAGTTTGCAGCCAAGGTCTTTACGAATATTTCCCAAGACCACTTGGATTATCATAAAAATATGCAACAATACCAAGCCGTAAAGGAAAGTTTCTTAGCAGATGAAACACTCAAAATTATCAATAAACGTTACAATATTTCCTTCAATCCAACCAACGCCTACCTATACCCCCTCAAACACACATACCCCACACAGCTTAAGGGGGAGTTTAACCAAGAAAATTTCCAAGCCGCTTGCCTTTGTGTAAGTAAACTGCTTGATATTGATATAGACCAGATAGCCTCGCTCGCACGCGATTTTGCAGGCGTTAGGGGTAGGATGGAAGAGGTGAGTGAGGGAGTATTTGTGGATTTTGCTCATACGCCAGATGGAATGCAAAAAGTATTGAGCTCTATCCAAGGACACAAAGTAGTCGTATTTGGTGCTGGTGGAGATAGAGACCCAAGCAAAAGAGAGCTTATGGGCAAGGTTGCGGATAAATATAGTGATTTTATCATCCTTACTAATGACAATCCCCGCTGTGAGGATGAGATGCAAATTATTCATGATATTCAACAAGGTATCACAACCACTCCATTTATAGTTATCCCAGATAGAAAAACAGCGATTTTGCATGCACTTCAAATGCAAAAAGACTACGTTTTTGTGCTAGGTAAGGGGGATGAGCAATATATCCAAAAGTGTGATGAAAAAATCGCATTTAGTGATAGAGAAGTTATCAAAGAACTAAAAGGATTATCATGAAAAGGCTACTTTTGTTACCTATTTTAGCATATTCATCGATTCTATCCCCACTCCAAGAACAACTCCTCCACACCGATTTATCCACCGCTATTACATCATCAAACAAGCTCAAAAAAAGCTGGATTAATCCCGTAAATTTACAATACCTATACAACAAAACCGATCAAAATTCCATCACTACTAGAGAGTATACTATCTCTATCAATCAACCCATTTTCAAGAGTGGAGCGATTTTTGCGAGTATCAAATATGCCGATTTTCTCAAAAACCAAAATCTCAAAAAACTCACACTTAGCAAAAATGAGCTTATCAAGCAAGCATACGAGATTTTATACAACTTACGCAAAACAACCATCGCTATCCAAAAACAAAATTTACTCATCGCCAACGCCAAACTCGATATTCAGCGTAAAAAAGAGCAATTTTTAAGTGGGGTGAGTGATAGTAGTTTTTTGGATAATGCTATTATTAACAAAAATAATCTCACATTAGCCTTGGTAGATTTGCAAAATCAAAAACAATCTTTAATTAACAATTTCCAAACCCTCAGCAACGCTGATTATCGCACGATTTCGCTCCCTAAATTATCGTTGGTATCCAAACAAAGCTATTTAAACAATCTTGATATACAAATTGCAAAAGATGATATTCAAGTCAAAAAATACCTCAAGTATATGAATGTTGGAAATTCTTTATTAAGTGTGAATCTCAATGCCAATTACAATATTTTATATACCTCAAATGCCCCTAAAGACCATTTTTATAATCTAGGTGTGAGTGTTATGATCCCTCTGGATATCAATACGTTCTCTACAATTAGACAAGCCAAGCTAGAATACCTCAAATCACGCTTAGTATACCAAGACAAGCTTCAAAAGGCTATTCATCAATACGATAGTGCGTTATCATCTATCCAAACATTAGATCGAAAAATGTCTATTCTAAAAAATACAATTCACACATACAATTCACTCATCAAAACCACCAAAGACAACGTAAAAGCCGGTATTAACACACTTCTTGATGTGCAAAATTTGCAAAATAGTCAAAATATTGCAAAGCTTGATTTGAAAGCTTTACAGATTGATAAACAAATCCAATTACTAGAACTCTTATACAAAGTGCAGACTCAATTGGATTTTGCTAAAAAGTGATAGAGAGCTTGACATAAAGAATTTTTTTGGGTATAATTCTAGTCCAAAAAGTTTGTGTTGGGGTATCGCCAAGCGGTAAGGCAGCAGGTTTTGGTCCTGCCATTCGGAGGTTCGAATCCTTCTACCCCAGCCATTTTCACTGCCGCGGGGTGGAGAAGTCAGGTATCTCGTCGGGCTCATAACCCGAAGGTCGTAGGTTCAAATCCTACCCCCGCAACCAAAAACAAATCAAAAGCTTGATGATTTGACTACCATTGGGGTATCGCCAAGCGGTAAGGCAGCAGGTTTTGGTCCTGCCATTCGGAGGTTCGAATCCTTCTACCCCAGCCATTAATTCCACATATTTAATAAACTATCCAGAATAATTCACATTTAATTGACAATATAATGAGCACCGAGTGATTGTTTCCTATTGAGAGCTTGTTTTATAATTTCCATCGCAGTTATAAATCTAAATTTACTTAATAAACCTACTTTATCCTTTGTATCATCCACAAATGCCAAGGCTTTTTGCAACCCTTTAGTGTTTCTAACAATCCCGACATTATCCCACATGACCTCTCTTAGTTGGTTTTTGTATGTTTTATCGTTTGGTAAATGAAGTGGAGTGTTGATGGAAATTGGGAATTGTTTGGTATATGATGTTTGGGTGTTGTTTATCTCCATTGCACACAATTTTCCAAATACAAAGCACTCTAATAATGAGTTGCTTGCTAGTCTATTAGCCCCATGCACTCCGGTATTGGCTACTTCACCTATTGCGTAGAGATTTTGAAAGTTGTTTACTCTAACCTTATCGGTAGTAATCCCACCCATAATATAATGAAAAGCTGGAGAGATTGGGACTAGCTCTTGTGGGATATTATAACCTAGATTTCTAAATTTATAAAAGATAGTCGGGAAACGATTTTTAAAAAACTCACTATCCCAACTACTAAAATCCAAAAACACTTCATGCCCTTTTTGCTGATAATCGTATATAGCCCGACTTACAATATCGCGACTAGCCAATTCCCCACGTTTATCGTATTGATATAAAAATTGGCTTCGATTCTCATCCACAACCTTCGCCCCTTCACCTCGCAATGCTTCGCTAAGTAGAAGTTTTTGGGAAGTTTTGGCTTTTGTGTAGACTGTAGGGTGAAATTGTGTCATTTCCATATCGCTTAACTCAATCCCTTTTAAAGCCGCCAATCCTTGCAAATCACCGCTAATAACGTTTGCATTGGTATCATATTTGTAAATACCTCCGATACCTCCGCTAGCAATTACTACGTGATTGGCATAGATATTGTGGAGTTGATTATCTTTTAGTGCGGTTACTCCATAGCACACATCCCCATCAATAAGCAAATCCACAACCATAGCACGTGTTAAAAAATCGTAATTTTTACTTAGAATAAATCGATGTAGCTCTCTACCTGTAGCATCACCGTTTGCGTGCACTATTCTATTGTTGCTGTGTGCACCCTCTTTGGTAAATAAGATACCGTTTTGGTCTCTATCGAATCGAAATCCCATATCTTCAATATCGCGTATTACTTCTAGTGATTTGGTGCTTAGAAGTTCGACGTTTTTTTTGTTGTTGTGATAAGCTCCCGCTAGTAAGGTATCGCTGATGTGAGATGGGATATCGTCTTTATCTCTTGCGATAGTTACTCCCCCTTGTGCATAGAAGCTATTACAACTCCACACGTTTGATTTGGTGATAACTAACACTTTTGGTTTATTTAGATGAATAGCACACCAAAGCCCAGCAATCCCACTGCCTATTACGATTACGTCATATTTCATTGAGAACCCATCTGCGTAGTGGTGTTATTTTCTACCCATTTTGGGTCTGCTTTGTATCCACATGCCAAAAAAGATGTTATAATTACGACATGAAAAATGTAAAAGATATACTTAATCATCTAAATCTTCCTTATAGTAATAAAATCAAACTTCAAAAGTGTGCGAAACTTTTGATAAATTCGTTGCCTGTTGTTTATCAAAATAACATCTTGTATGCGTATATCAAAGGAGAGACGTTATACATTGCTACCAAACACCAAGCTATTAATTTCGAATTATATCAAAAATTAAGTGATATCAAGGCGATGTTGGCACTAATTCAGCGTAAATTAAATAGATGTACAAGTATCAAAATCACTACCATCAAGACATTTACCAAATACAACAAACCAACCCCACCCCATCGTGCTAATGAAAAGTTTTATAAAAAGCCGTTAAAAGGTGATTTTATCAATAAAGCTACCAATCCCAAAATCCACGATATGTTTGAACAAATCCGTCAAGAAATCCAAAAAAATAGCACACAACCTAACACACAATAGTACCGATTAATTCATCTTTTGCAAGCTGTATTGGCACTACTTTGTAAATATTGCCTACTTGTAAATTTCCACATTCACTCTCATTTATCAAAATATCCCCATCCACTTCCGGTGTCCATAATTTGGGGCGAACACTATAAAATAATCCATCATCGGTAAGTCCATCCAAAAAACACTCAATTTCCCTATTTAAATAAAGTTTGAGTCGATGTTTGGTGGCTTTTTTGGTGATTTTGGTAATTTCCTTTATCCGTTTATTGATGATTTTGGCATCGACTTTTTCTTTGTTTAAATAAGCACTCGTGCCTTCTTCATCGCTATAAGCAAAGATATTTACCCTATCAAATTCATATTCTTTGAGGAAATTTTTAAGTATCTCAAAATCCTCATCCGTCTCGCCTGGATGCCCTACAATCACAGAGGTTCTTACAAAGCTAAATTCACTTCTCATAAGAGATAATAGTTCTTTTAGTTTATTTACACTACTACCTCTTTTCATCACTTTTAGCATTTTTTGACTAATGTGTTGAATAGGGATATCAAAGTAATTTTGAACATTTCTTGAAGCTAAAATCTTTCTAACAAGGCGTTTTGTTGTGGTGCTTGGATATAAATACAAAATCCGAACGTTAATCCCCTCAATTTTATCAATCTCGTCAATAAGTCTCTCAAGACCGTCGCGAATACCTTTATCTCTCAAATATGACGAGCTATCTTGTGAAGCGAGAGAAAAGTCGATATATCCTCTATTTTTGAGGCGTTTAATTTCACTTATAACTTCATCAATGCTTCTAGAGTGTAATTTACCCTTAAAAGATGGAATAGCACAAAATGAGCACTTTTGATTGCACCCTTCGCTGAGTTTGATATAAGCGTGATAGCTTGAATTGGTGATGATCCTCTCTTCATTGTGGATCAAAAACACTTTATTGCTAAATTGCGATTGTTTTTTTGCTATTAATTCATCTATCTTATCATAATCACCCACACCGGTAAAAATATCTACTTCAGGTAATTCTTTTTTTAGTTCATCTTGATATCTTTGTGATAAACATCCGCTTACTACCAAGATGCTATTTTCTTTTTTGTGCTCAATAGCTTCAAGGATAGTCTCAATACTTTCCTCCTTTGCACTATCGATAAATCCGCAAGTATTGATAATAATCACATCTGCTTGGTGCAAATCATCTGTGAGTTCATAATCTTGTAGCTTAGCTAGCATCACCTCACTATCTATTAGATTTTTCACACAACCAAGCGAAATTAAATGTAGCTTCATTAATATTCCTTATAACTCTTTACTAAAAAATTCCCCTTTTGCCACCTCATCTTCTCCTGCTATTAATACTTTTTTATAATTCATCTTATCCGCTCTTTTTAAATGTTGATTAAGCTTTCTTACTTTATTTTCAAAATACACTTTTTGCGTATCCACGAGTTGGTTAAATTTCTTCATAGCCATATCTCTGGCATCTTCAGTCATAATACCGATATAAACACCATCCCTTTTTGTTTGTGTATTTATGAGTGGTAAAAGTCTCTCTATCCCCATCGCAAAGCCCACAGCCGGCACACTCTTACCATCTAACATTTCCACTAATTTATCATACCTTCCTCCACCGCAAATAGCACTTTGAGCCCCAATTTCATCGCTTACAAACTCAAATGCGGTTTTGTTGTAATAATCAAGTCCCCTTACAAGCGATGTATCCACTTCATATTTAATTCCTAGTTTATCAAGTTCTTGTTTTAATAGCTCAAAGTCTTTATTGCATTCATCGCATAAATTGTATGTGATTCTTGGAGCGTCTTTTAGGATATTTTGACATTTTTCATTTTTACAATCAAGTGTTCTTATTGGATTTTGTGTAATTCTTCTTTGGCAATCTTCACATAATTCTTCTTTTACATTTTCAAGGAAATTTACTAAATTTTGTGTATATCTAGGTCTGCACTCATCACAACCGAGTGAATTGATTTTGAGTGTATATGCGATACCGAAACTATCCAAAATTTTACTTGCCATGAGGATTACCTTGACATCCTCATACACACTCCCTTCGCCAAAGCTCTCCACTCCAAATTGATGAAACTCCCTAAGTCTCCCTTTTTGTGGTCTTTCGTATCTAAACATAGGACCGTAATAATACCATTGCTTAGGCGTTTGTAAACTATCATATTTTTTTTGGATATATGCCCTTACTACACCTGCTGTCCCTTCTGGACGAAGGCATACATCATTTCCACCTTTATCAATAAACTGATACATCTCTTTATTTACAATATCACTACTCTCTCCCACACTTCTTTTAAATAGTCTTGTTTCTTCTAAAAGTGGTGTTTCAATATAGCTAAATGAGAAGTTTTTAGCTATTTGTGTAGCTTTGTCTATAAAAGCGGTGAATTTGTCGCTGTCGTCTATGATATCCTTCATTCCTCTTAGTGCTTTTATCATCAAAATACCTTTTTTAAAAGAATTTTACTAAAATTCACATGCAAAATCAACCAAAATCAACAAACACGATTTTTTTTGGTATAATTATCTAAAAATAACTCAAGATAGTAATTTGAGTAAAGATTGTATAAAGGAAAAAAGATGATTTTTGAGGCTAAGACTCTTGAAGAGGCGTATCAGCAAGCAAGTGCACATTTTAACAAATCAATTTCAAAATTAGACATTGAAGTGCTTCAAACTCCAACAAAAGGAATCTTAGGATTATTTGCTAAAAACGCCGTAATAGAAGTAAAAGATGCCAAAAAAGATGATTTTGTAATTGAACTACCTATCCAAGAGGTAGCTAAAATAGCTAAAAAAGAGATTAACGAACTTTTTGCTTTGTCGTGTTTTAATATAGATGAAATAGATGTTAGGGTATATGATGATGAGACACTACTTTTTGAGATAAACGGAGATGATGCTGCGTTGTTGATTGGTAAAGAGGGGTATAGATACAACGCGTTGGCAAATATGATATTTACATGGATTTCGCAGAAATATGGCTATAGAACGAGACTCGAGATAGCATCGTTTTTGCAAAACCAATATAACATGATGCAAAAATTTCTAGAACCGATTATAGAGGAAATCAAACAAAAAGGCAAATACAAAACCAAACCGTTTGATGGGATTTTGGTATATATTGCACTAGAAATTTTGCGTAAACAATTTCCAAATAAATACATCGCCATCAAAAAAAACAGAGACAACGAACAATACATCATAGTAAATGAGTTTTTAACCAAAAATGACTGATACGATAGTAGCTATTTCCACCGCACATGCCAAAGGTGCTATATCGATAGTAAGGATGAGTGGTAGTTTGGCATTGGATATTGCCAAAAAAGTGACAGACATTTCCTTCAAGCCAAGAGAAGCAAAGCTTGCTAAATTTTACGATGGTGATGAGTTGATTGATATTGTGCTTGTATTGTATTTCCAAGCACCCAAATCTTTTACTGGTGAGGATGTAGTGGAGTTTCATTGTCACGGTGGATTAGCTGTGACAAAGATGGTATTGGATACGTTAGTAAAACACGGTGCGAGAATTGCACTAGCGGGTGAATTTACCAAGCGAGCTTTTTTAAATGGTAAAATCGATATGACCCAAGCAGAGGCTATCGCCAAACTTATCGATACCAAATCCAAACAAAGCGTCAAAATCCTCTCTAAGCAATTACGAGGTAGTCTTGGTGAATTTACCAATAAAATCAGAGAAGATTTGATAGAAATTATGGCGTATGTGGAGGTGAATATCGATTATGCTTATGAGGATTTACCGCCAGATTTGGTGAGTCAGATCATCGATAAGCTAAATGCCATCAAAGATACTTTACATAAAACCCTCATCGCTTCTAAAAAACGCGAAGGGATGTTTAATGGCTACAAAGTGGCTATCATTGGCAAACCAAATGTAGGTAAAAGCACTCTTTTGAATAATTTACTCAATTACAACAGAGCGATCGTAAGCGATATAGCAGGGACTACTAGGGATACTATCGAAGAGGAAATTACTCTTGCAAATCATGTCATCAAGATTGTCGATACTGCGGGAATTCGCGATAAGACTAACGACACTATCGAAAAGATCGGAATTGAGCGTTCCAAAGAGGCACTCAATCAAAGCGATATCGTAATTGCGATATTTGATAGTAGTAGGGAATTTGATAGTGAGGATATGGAAATTGTGCAACTCCTCAAAAACACCAACAAAGATATACTAGTCGCACTCAACAAAACAGACCTCCCACCCAAACTCGATACGACTCTTTTAGAGGAGTTTAAACCTATTTCGATCACCAAATATGACAGTGATGTGGTGGAGCGGAAATTGGAAGAAATTTTGGAGAATTACGAGTATGAAGAGAATATTCTAATCACTTCAAGACAGATTCAACAAGTGCAAAAAGCTTATGATGAGATAGTAGAATCGTTTGAGTTGCTAAATAGCAATCAGCTAGAACTATTTAGCTATCATATCCAAAATGCCATCATGTATATCGCAAGTATCACCAAGCCTTTTGAGCATGATGAGATGTTAGAGAAGATGTTTGGAACTTTTTGTGTGGGGAAATGATGATATATTTTTTGCTTTATTTACTAATTGAGATGATTGTAAGTTATGAATTTATGAGTGTGTTTACCCCTATTGGGATGTTTATTGAAACTATTGTGAGTGCTATTGCGGGAGTGATGATTATTCAACGTTTGGATATGAGCTTGCGTGAGAATATTTATCGTTTTAGTAATACGCAAATAGAGCAGTTAGCTTCTATTGGGGTGTTGAAGTTGGTGGGGGCGATGTTGTTGATAGTGCCGGGGATTTTTACTGATATTATTGGGATTTTGTTGCAGTTTGATAGAGTGGTGGCGTTGTTTATCAAACCTACTTCTTCTACCCATTCAAGACATACCAAAACTAATACAAGAGATGATATTATTGATGTGGAAATTATAGAGTAGCTAAGTAACTTTACCAAGAAATATCAATTTTTGTTATATTATTATAAGCTAATATTCCTCTCATTCAAGATAGGTTTACTTTTTTAACGCTTCAAATATC
>JAADDX010000042.1 GCA_013153685.1 Campylobacterota bacterium
CGGAAATAAACTAAATCAACCATCATATCCACATTTAACAGATGTGCTTTGATAACTACTCTCTTTGGAGATTGAGCGACATTTAAAATCTGTGCTTCAAAAGCTTGCTCTTGATGTGTGAGGTGGTTGTAAATAGTGTTGTCTTCATACTTGTTTGGCACGATAAGAGCCAAATCAAGTATATTTGTGACATGAAGTTTTGATAATTTTTTGATATCCTCTTTATCCAAAACTTTACTTTCTTCTTTGTTTTCCTTCGATAATAAATCTCAATGCGTTTAGTTTAATAAATCCTTCTGCATCCTTTTGATTGTACACTTCATCTTCTTCAAATGTGCAGTAGTTTGCATCAAATAACGAATTAGGACTTCTTCTACCTACAACTTCTACATTACCTTTATAGAGTTTTAATCTAACCGTTCCGTTTACATTTTTTTGAGTTTTATCGATTAGTGCTTGTAATGCTTCTCTCTCAGGAGAAAACCAAAAACCATTATAAATAAGCTCTGCATATTTAGGCATAATGCTGTCTTTTAGATGAGCTTCTTCTCTATCAAGAGTGATACTTTCAATAGCTCTGTGTGCTTTTAAAAGGATAGTTCCCCCTGGTGTTTCATAACAACCTCTACTCTTCATTCCTACAAATCTATTCTCAACAATATCAATTCTACCAATTCCGTGTTTATTTCCGTATTCATTTAACACTTTTAAAATAGTAGCAGGGGTCATCGCACTGTCATTGATAGCTACCGCATCTCCGTTTTCAAACATAATTTCAATATATTCCGGCTCGTCTGGAGCTTTTTGAGGTGAAGTAGTCCATCTCCACATACTTTCCTCCGGTTCAGCCCAAGGATCTTCTAAAATCCCACCTTCGTATGAAATATGAAGTAAGTTAGCATCCATTGAATAAGGAGATTTTTGACCATGTTTTTCGATTGGGATACCGTGTTCTTCCGCATATCTTAGTAATTTTTCTCTACTATTCAAATCCCATTCTCTCCAAGGTGCTATTACTTTGATATCCGGATCTAGGCTTAGATAACCTATCTCAAATCTTACTTGATCATTTCCTTTACCTGTCGCACCGTGAGCTACTGCATCTGCTCCTACTTTATGAGCAATTTCTATTTGCTTTTTGGCAATAAGAGGTCTTGCGATACTTGTCCCAAGTAGATATTCCCCTTCATAAATGGTATTTGCTCTAAACATAGGAAATACGTAATCTTTTACAAATTCTTCTTGAATATCAAGAATAAAAATATTTTCAGGTTTTATTCCAAGTTTTAAAGCTTTCTCCCTAGCTGGTTCTACCTCTTCACCTTGTCCTATATCCGCAGTAAATGTCACAACTTCCGCATTATATTCGTCTTGAAGCCATTTTAAAATAATACTTGTATCAAGCCCACCACTATAAGCTAATACTACTTTTTTTACATTTTTTTTGCTCATTTTTTCTCCTAAAAATTTTTCGCAATTATACCATAAAAAAATACAGATTACTCTGTTTTAAATATTCTATCTAGATATTCGCACAAATAAGCACCACTCAAAAAAATAATCCAACTTACATAAATCCATACAAACATAAATAATACCACACTAAAAGAACCATATAAACTATGATATGCCTTGTTATACACCACATAATACACAAACAAGCTTTTTGCTATAGAAAACACAAACGCACCACCTATTGAGGAAATTGCAAGAGCTTTTATGTGGAGTTTTTTGTTGGCACCTATGTTATAAGCCATCCAAAAAATAGCAACTATACTCAAAAAAGGCACCATACTAGCAAAATCGATCCACTTAGTATACTTTGTCGAATCAAGGATAAGTTGCAATTTCACAGATACAAACATACTAAAAGACAAAAGTATCGGAAATAGTGTCATTGTAGTCCAATAAACCGTAATTTTATCAAAAAAGCTTCTATCTTGCGAATGAAATATGTTTTGCATGATAGTCTCAAAGTTTTTAAAAAATAAAATAGAAGTAACAAATACGTAAATACCTCCGGTAATCCCCATAGATTTGGAATTGTGGATAAATGAGGTGATGTAGTTTTTAATAAGGTCTTGATTGGTAGGGAGAATATTGGAGATGATAAATGTCTCAATCTTTTGGTAGTATTCACTAAACATAGGAGTGGACGACAACAAAGATAATACTATCAATAAAATAGGAACTATAGAAAAAATCGTATAAAAACTCAAACTACTAGCTTCGATAGTAATATGTTCGATAACGGTGGCTAATTGTTGTTTGTTGGTTTTGATAAGTTGTATTATTTTGTTATGCATATATATCCTTTGTATTAATAAAGTATGACTATTGCTTTAGAAGTTATCAAAATCACACTTATATAAAGAGTGGGCATATCACTCAGACATGCCCAGAGTATCATAAAACGTGCAACAAAAGGAGATAAAAGAGATCGTATCTTATAATACTCCTAAATCTGCAAAATCAAAAATAGTATCAATATCACTAGATGTTAAATTCGTCGCATTTACATTTACACTTAATACCTCGTAGTCTATATCTGCATGATAATACAGACTGACACTACTAAATAACTCACCGTTATACGCACTTCCCTCCTCTACAACAACTGTAAAGTTAACATCAGAGTTTGATGAAGTGACAATAAACCCGTCATCATTTGTAGCAATATTCACATCCCCTTGGAAATTAAATGCTTTTTCGTTGGTATTGAGCACTATTTTATCTTTACCTATTTCAAAGAGTGGGTCTACATCTATTGAGGTCTCTTTTGCATCTTTTGAAGTAATATACACCGTATCCGCTCCCGCACCGGTAAAAATATCATTTCTATATCCGTTTTTCACATAAATTTTATCATCTCCATCAAGTGTATATACAACATCGCCACCTGTTTGGATATAATCAGGGTAAGCTGGATCGATATACTCACTACCACCACAAACATACACAGTATCATCTTGATGGGTTGTTGTTGCTGTTACTTCATGGCTTGAACACACAAAAATACTTAGATTGTTCTCACTTTGATTAGATAAATCAAAAGTTTGTGTGTGGGTCAAATCAAATCTATCATCTGCTAATATTCTTACATCTTCCACATTTACCAGATCATCATCACTCAAGTTAACAACATCTGTATCAAAACTTACAATATCTACTCCATCTCCACCATCGATACGAAACCCAACTGCTGGAATCTCAATAGTATCATTTCCTGCTTGCAAATCCACATCAATTTTATCATCCACACTAGCTTCTGAAGGAATTACAAACCAGTCATCTTCATTGGTACCTATAATTTGTTTGATTCCACTAAAATCAAAATCATCAAACGTTCCAAGTCTCACTGCTGGAGTTGTTAATTGTAAAATCCCATTTGAAATCGTAAAATACTGAGTATTCACACTGTCAGTACTTTCGGTGTTATCAATATTATCTACACTACTGTCGTCTGCAACAAAAGTTTTAATACCATTCATTCCTTCATCAAGTTTCTCTTTGAGGGAATTTATATCATCTTGGTCTTTGATTTTGACAACCACATCCTTCATTGTCTGAATATCTTCTTTTAATTGAGTTTGGTTACTCAAATCAATACTATCAACGCTATTTGCAATCTCTTTTGCCGCCTCTACTCTATTGATATAAGTCTTAGCGGCATTTAAAGCACCATCAAAATAATCCTCACTATAACCATGATCCAAATAATACTCCCTCCATGTATCAGGATGCGTAGGGATATCAAGAGCTACATTAACAATATCCAAAATAGCCTCTCCTAACGTCTTATCTCCATTATAAACAGTGCTAGCCCAATAGTCAATACCACTTGGATCATCATTGTAATCTTTATCAAACAAAGTTTGATATACGCTTTCTATAACACTTTTAATACTGTCATAATCTGACAAATCCAAATTTGCATAGCTTGGATACAAATCAGTCAGATTATAAGTCTTAGTAGCAGCAATCGCACCATTTACCATATTTTGTGCAAGTTGCGTCTCTGTGTAATCATGCTCCACAGAGTCGTTATACCAATAATCAACTTCCGCTTTACTAGGAGCTCTTTGAAACATAGCCACATACAACTCGATAATCTTATCTTGACTAATCATACTACTTCCTTTTTCTTGTCATTATACAATATTTTTGATTATTTCGCAAGAGATAGTAGGGGTATAAGAGTATTGTGGATATGTTGGATTGTTAGCTAATCTGCTCCCACTCAAACTTACTTATATTTCTTTTTTCTTCATCGAAGTTTATTCCTATTAGATAAATTTCCTTATTTTCATTCAAGTATTTTTCATAATATTTATTTTCTTTGATTTGAGATAATGCATCTTTATCTCCTGCTTTAAATTCAATAATATAAATATAATTTGGTGTTTTAAGAGTAATATCAATTCTACCTTTGTTTGTAACATCTTCTGGTATTATATCAAATCCCAGACTTGCTAAATAAGCATATACTACACTTGCATAATACC
>JAADDX010000085.1 GCA_013153685.1 Campylobacterota bacterium
CGATAGTCAAATCAATATTATTTTCGATAGCAAAATCTCTTAATTTATAATAATCTTTTATATCTATATTTGTAGCAAACTCACTCGTAGCACCATTTCCTGGTGCATAAAAAATCTCTGCTTCATCTTTTATAGCATATCCAATAGCATATTCTCTACCACCACTTCCTAAAATTAAAACTTTTTTCATTTCCTATCCTTTATGAAGAATTTTGTAATTATACCAAAAGATTTATTTATCTAGATATCTTACCGCTTCTAGTGCAGCTACCGCACCATCAGCCGCGGCACAAACTACTTGTTTTTTGGCTTGCGATCTAATATCACCTACTGCAAATAATCCTTGCAATGAAGTATTCATATTCAAATCCACACACACACTTCCATCATCACACATCTTACAAATAAACTCATCACCATTTTTTAAAATTTGCGTATTTTTCGTATTACCAACAAATACAAATACTCCTGGGAGTTTAAGATCCACAAGCTCACCCGCTTTATTTACTTTGATACCTTCTACAAAATCTTCCCCATACGCTTCTTGGACTACCGAATTATATAAAATTTCAATCTTTGGATTTTGTAATACTCTATTAACCGTAGCTGGTGCTGCTCTAAATTTATCTCTTCTATGGATAAGATATACTTTGCTTGCGATACTTGATAAATATAACGCCTCTTCAAGTGCGGTATCACCTCCTCCAATTACTGCTACTTCTTGATTTCTATAAAAAAATCCATCACAAACCGCACATGTGGAAATACCTTTGCCAAGGAATTTCTCTTCATTATCAAATCCAGCACGCTTAGGTGAAGCTCCAGTAGCTACAATAACCGCTTTGGCTTGTTGTAATGTATCATCAAGTGCAATTTGGAAAATATCGTTTTCTTTTGTGATACTTTTTACTTCATGACTTACTATCTCACAACCGAATTTTTGTGCTTGATTAGGCCAACACTGCATCAATTCTAGCCCACTTTTGACATCACATACTCCTGGATAATTTTCTATCTCGCTACTAAGCGTAATTTGTCCACCGGGGGTTAACTTCTCAAATATAACGCTTTTTAATCCCATTCTACTTGCGTACAATCCGGCACTAAGACCGGCTGGTCCAGCTCCGATAATTGCTACATCTACCATTTTTGCTCCTTAAAATTTTGTATTTCGAATATTTTTTTATCAATTACAAAGTGCAAAATACCACCACGCTTGCTTACTTCAAATTTACCAACTTTTACGAATCTATCAATAAAACATTCTTTTGAAGATGGCTTTATGCACTCTATTCTACTTATATAATCATCATCAATCATCCATCTAATGTATGGATAGATGTTATTATACAATGAATTTGACGTTTTTAGAAATAAAGTATATGTTTTGTCATCTTTTTTTATCTGGATGAAACTTGCATTCATGACATCTTTGTAGATTGTTTTGATCAAATAATCCTCTTTTTTATCAAAGTGGATGTTTTTATAAAATTTCAATTGACTAATCGTGCTAATTACAAGTGTTAATAATATGATGGAAATTAATACTTCCAAAATCGTCATACTTCTCATTGTAGCGTAACTTCATAAAAATATGTATGCAAAGTTTTATTGTAAATAGTAATTCTCTTAATTATCAGCTTTTTTTGCATAAATTTCTTCACAGTATCGATATCTACCCGTTTTTTTAGATTCACTTCTTTTAAGTTTTGCAAAGAAGCTTGAAGGTTTAATTGCTTGAGTTTCTGAAAGGTAGGGATGTTGCGTTTGGTATTAGCAACTACACTAAATAATCCACCAACTACCACAAACAATATAAAAATAGATATTAGTGTCTCAATTAACAAAAATCCTCTCAATAATATTCCTTTATACAACGCTGAGCTTGATGTAAATTATCAATATACGCAATCCACAAAGGTTTGAATAAGATAAATTTATCGTGTTGTTTTACTACCATCAAATCACCAACTCCATCTTTTTGATGATACGCAAATATCACCTTGTGATTATGATACGGTAAAAATGTTTTTGGTTGTAGTTTGTTATCTACAAAACCATAAACTTGAATATCAGACGTATCTAGATCGATCGGAATTTCCTTGCGGTTTTTGACTAATATGGCTTTATGGTCTTGAAACACATAAACATCTCCACTTGGGTATGTAAGGTCTTTGATTTGCGAGAGCTTTATGATTTGCTGGAAATGCGGTATCGCAAGATACATCATAAAGCCGATTAATACAATAACTACGATTAACTCTATGAGAGTAAAGGCGGTTATTTTTGGCATTGTGAAAATCTTATATCCTTATTTTCGCCGTCACCACCTTCTTTTTTGTCCGCTCCAAGCGATATAATATCGATATTGTTGTCATTGTTAATATAAATGTATTTACCTCCCCAAGGATCTTTTGGTACTTTTTTGAGATAACTTGTATAGTTTGGATATTTCTCCGGATCCGGATTATGCACCAAGGCCTCCAATCCTTCCTGGGTGCTTGGGTATGTCCCTAGCGATAATTTGAAATTATCTAACGCATCTTTTACCATCTTCATCTGAATACACGCAAGCTTTGCTTTTGCTTCTTGGGATTTCGATAGTAAATTCGGCACAACAAGAGTCGCTAGTAAGCTTAGTATCACAATAACTATCATCAATTCAATAAATGTAAATGCTTTTTTTGTTTTTTGCATGAGAATCCTTTTTTTGTGAAATTATAACATCTTTATTTGAAAATTAAATATCTTATTTGTCTTCATTTGTAAAAACAATATAAAAAGTAACATCAAATATCCATAGAAAACTGTTGATGATATGTGGATATTTTCATATTGGTTGCCTAATTGCAAATAAGATAAAATTACATCATCAAAAATACCTCCCATGCCCACTAGATGTAATACCCAAGAAATAGGATAAAATATGGTAAATAGCATGGAAAATATCGGACTTAAGAGCTGATAAACATTGAAATTACCAAAAAAGTGATGTACCACGATAAACATCGATATATACAGATAAATAGGCAAAATAATAATAGAGCTTATAAATGTTGGTTTGATAAAATAAAAAAAACTAAAAATCAAAAATACCCCAATTACACTCAAAAAAAATCCAATATTATAAATAAAAGCAGGAAATAAGGCAAGTATAATCAACACCGACCATACCAAAATATCCACCCTAAACACATCACGCAAAGCAAAAGCAAAAGCAAATATCACCACCTCCATCACAAAGCTTCTAACTAAGCTTGGGGGGAAATTTACAAAATACACATACCCTAGTAACACCGGCAAAATCACTACAAAAAGATCAATATTGCGATTTCTATAAGGTGGGATAAAACGATTATAGATAGGAGTAAGTATCAGATACAACAAAGCACTAATTACAGCCAAATGCAACCCACTCAAAGCAAACAAATGACTAAGCCCCAACGTAGATAATTCCACCCTTGTTTGATAATACAAACTATCACCAAAATACAAAGCATTATACATATTGGCGAGTTTTTTATTTTTGTGTTGGGATGCGATAAATGTCTTGTAAGTAGGTGGTGGAAATACACCTAACTTGTAAGTAGGGGCATAAAACTTAGTAAGATAACCCCAAAAAGAGACATATTTAGTAACTACATACATACTAGCTTGGTAATTTAAGATATCTTTTAAATCATCTTTTGTTGTTGTGTAAAATTCTATATCCGAATTTTTTAGTTTCAAAACCCAATGATTTGGTTTTTTATATTGATTAATTACTTTGGCGTGGATGAATTGGTTGTGACTGACAAACGACACATACTTTACATATTTCCACAACAAATTCACCACAAAAACAACAAAAATACCAATTAGTAAGTACTTGTAATGTTGTCTAAGCGGTTTAATCATCCTTCGTAGTCTATCTCTATTTTTGATGGTGTATGAAATTCATTGGTTGTGATAGTATCTTCAAAACGTGTAAATGGTTTGTTAAATTGTAAAAATGCTACTCCAGTAGGACCGTTTCTTTGTTTAGCGATAATAATCTCAGCCGGCTCTATTGGCTTTTGTTCTATTTTGATATCCGGATTTTGCCCCTTTTGTTGAGCTTCTTTGAGAGCTTGCTTGGCTTCTCTGAGTTTGTATACATCATCACGATATACAAACATAATCACATCAGCATCTTGTTCAATAGCACCACTCTCTCGCAAGTCACTCATCATCGGTCGTTTATCCGGTCTACTCTCCAGTCCCCTATTTAATTGTGATAAAGCAATAATCGGGATTTTCAACTCCCTTGCTAACATTTTAAGTCCTCTACTTACTTCAGCTACTACTATATGTCTCTCTTTATTATCTCCCACCATAAGCTGCAAATAATCAATAATAACCAAACTAACTTCCGGATGTAATGCTTTTAATTTCCTTAATTTAGCCCTTACCGAATGGATCGTTTCAACGGAATTATCATCAATAAACAACTTCTTACTAGCAAAATAATCCATCGCTTCACTAACTCTTGATAATTCATCATCATTCAAATTTCCACTTCTTACATTTTGCAACGAAATACCAGTATGTGAGGAAATCATTCTCAAAAGCAATTGCTCAGCTGGCATCTCCAAAGAAAAGATAGCTACTCCTTGGTTTTGTTTGAGTGTATTTGCGGCAATATTTAGTGCAAATGATGTCTTACCCATAGCTGGTCTTGCCGCTACAATAATCAAATCACCCTCATTAAATCCTCCAGTCATTCTATTTAGTGCAGCAAAGCCAGTATCCAATCCAGTAAGAATCCCCTCTTTTTGGATTTGGGCTTTGATGTATTGCATAGTTGAGGTTGTTACAGTATCCATATCTTTGAAATCACCATCCTCACTCTCAGTGGCGATATTGAATAGTTGAGATTGCACATCCTCTACAATTTCCGTAGAACGCTTATCACTATGCTCGTATACTTCTTGTTTGATTACTGATGAAAAGTGCAATAACTCCCTCTTAATCGCCTTATCCTTGAGTTCCTTTGAATAGCTCTCTAACATAGGCACGGGTGCTGTAGAGATAATCTCTAACATAGCACTCTCATCAAATTGATTTTTGTTTTGTAAGTATTCTTTGATAAAAGTCTCATCAATAGGATAATCCCTTTTATACAAAATTTCCATCACCTCAAAAACATGCTGATGAAACGGCAAATAAAAGTCTTTAGGTTTTAGGATAGAGGCTACTTTTTCATAATTTGCTCCATCAAACAATATAGCACTTAACACTCCTCTTTCGATATCTAAGTTATATAAATTAGCTTCCATCACCATCCTTTGTAAAAATTTCTAAATGTTTTTGAGCGGTTTTGCTCCATGTGAATTGTTTGACATGCTCAACCGCTTTTGTTGAGAGCTGCTCTCTTGTGGTTTTATCTTCTAATAGCATTAATATTTTTTGCTTGATATCCTCGATATCTAGCGGATTTACATACACGGCACTATCTTGGCATACTTCAGGTAGTGATGCTACTGCCGAAGTGACTACCGCGGTATGGCACGCCATCGCTTCAAGAGGAGGAAATCCAAATCCCTCATACAAAGATGGGTATACAAAAAGGGTAGCCAAATTATACAAATGAGCCAAAGAGGTAATATCCACATACCCCAAATAAGAAATAAAATCTTTATTTTTATCGATAATTTCCATAACTTCAGCATTATTCCAACCTCTAAAACCTACTAAAAGAAGCGGAAATCGTCGTTTGATAGATGGCGGTAGTATATTGTAAGCTTTTAGTAAATTTACAAGATTTTTTCTAGGTTCAATACTCCCGACAAATAAAATAAAATCTTGCGGCAAATTAAACTTTTGACGTGTTATTTGGAGGGATTGTTGTGGATATGGCTTAAATACATCAAAATCAATCCCTAAATGAATCGCTTTAATCATATCCGAATCAAATCCAAACGTTTGGATTAGTTCGTTTTTGATGTAGTTAGAATCAGTAATAATAACATCCGTTTTTTTGATTCTTGGGAGGAAATATTTATCAAAATATTGGATTGTTTCTTTTGGGTGCCATTCTTTGTGTTTGTAAAATGACAAATCATGAATCGTGGTTACTACTTTGTGAGCATTGATGTTTTTGCGTGGGATAAAATTGGGTTCAAAATATACATCATAAGTCTTACTTGGGATCAGTTCTAGTGTGTGTCTTATTAGTTTTTTAATACCGCTAAATTTGTCCAAAAAATTCTTAGTGGTATTTAATGTGGGTAATCTTAGTTCTTTTGAATAAAAACCATAATAAAATGTCGGCTGTAGATGTAGTAATCTTTTGGAAATTTCGTAAGTATATTTCCCAACTCCAGTCAAAGGAGAGAGTAAAGGGATGGTATCGATTATTAAATCCATGCTACTTTTCTAGGTATTTGGTATCGAAGTTATTGGTGATAAAATCCACATTATCCATCATATCAATATGGAAATCGATAGTTGACTTAATCCCTTCTATTTTGAATTCTCTTAAGGCTTCTTTCATCTTTGCAATAGCTCGTTGTCTATCTTCACCCCATACGATTAATTTCGCAATCAAACTATCATAATATTTTGGGATGGTATATCCACAATAAATATGGCTATCTAATCTTACATTTCTACCACCTGGGGTGATTAAATGTGTAATTTTCCCTGGTGTTGGGTAAAATTTGTGCGGATCTTCAGCTGTAATTCTACACTCAATCGCATGCCCTTTGAGAGTAACATCATCTTGGTTTGGAAGATAAGCTCCCTCTTCAATTTTAATCATCATCTCAATAATATCCAAACCACTCACCATCTCACTAACGGTATGTTCTACTTGGAGTCTGGTATTCATCTCCATAAAATAAAAATTTTTATCACTATCCACTAAAAATTCAAATGTTCCAGCACTTTGGTAATTGATAGCCTTTGCGGCTTTTGTGGCAGTCTGTAGCAATTTCTCTCTTGTTTGGGCATCCAAAAATTCAGCCGGAGATTCTTCGATAAGCTTTTGATGTCTTCTTTGTAATGAGCAATCTCTCTCACCTACATGGATCACATTTCCATGTTTATCTGCTAAAATCTGCACTTCAATATGTCTTGGGTTTTTGATATATTTCTCGATATACATAGTCCCATCACCAAATGCTGATAAAGCCTCATTACTTGCTGCTATGTAGGCTTGTTGGAGTTCTTGAGGATTATTAACGATTCTCATCCCTCTTCCTCCACCACCGGCTGCAGCTTTGAGAATCACCGGATAACCGATCTCATCTGCAATTTGCTGTGCTTCTTTCTCATCTTGCAAAGCACCATCGCCACCTGGGACTACCGGCACACCGGCTCGTTTCATCACTTCTTTTGCTTGCGATTTATCTGCCATAAGTCTCATATTTTCCAAACTTGGACCAATAAACTTGATTTGGTGTGCTTGGCAAATTTCTACAAAATCTTGATTTTCACTCAAAAAACCATATCCAGGAAATATAGCATCACATTGTGCTAATTCAGCTGCGGAAATGATCGCTGGAATATTAAGATATGAGTTAGCGGAAATATCACGCCCGATACAAATCGCAATATCAGCCATCTCTACATAACTTGCTTCTTGATCTGCTTTGGAATATACAACGACTGCTTCTTTCCCCATCTCTTTGATGGTTCTTAATGCACGTAAGGCTATCTCACCCCTATTTGCAATCAAAATTCTATTTATGCTACTCACTTTATACCCTTTTTACTCTAAATAGCGGCGTATCAAATTCTACAGCTTGTCCATCTTTTACTAATATTTCTAAAATCTCACAATCAAACTCGGCTGGTATTTCATTCATAATCTTCATCGCTTCTACAATACACACTGTTTGACCTGCTTTTACTTTATCGCCTACTTTTACATATGGCGGTTCAGTTGGGGCTGGGGCTTGATAGAATGTCCCAACCATCGGTGATGTAATAAACTCTTCATCCACATTTGTTGTTGGGCTTTGTGGTGATGGTTGTGCTTGTGGTTGCGGCTCAGTTGATGGGATAGCCGCAACTTCGATAGGTTGAGGCTTCGCTAAAGGAGCTGTTTTATCAAGTTCGATTTCAAAATCTCCATCTTTTATCATTATTTTAGATAGTTCACTATTACCAAATATTTCCATTAACTCTTTAATTTCATCAAATGTCATACTCTCTCCTTTGTTTATAATCGCTACGATATTTTAACATAAATTAATCCAAATTACTAGGCAAATTTGATATATACAATACCAAAACAGACAAAAAATTGATATAATTTAGACAATCAATAATACTTACAACTACAAAGGAATAAGATGAAAATAGAAATATACCAAACATCACCGAAATTAAACAAATCGAATCTTGCACAAATTGCAAAAACTATAAGCACAAGCGATGCTGATTTGGTATTATTTCCGGAGCTAAGTCTCAACGGCTACAAAATTAAAGATGCTTTGTTTGAAAATTCATTTACGCTTGAAGAGCTTGATGTGTTAAAAGAGCTATCATCTACAAAAGATATTTGTATTGGAGCAGCCCTCAAAGAAGGGCATAAGATATACAACGCTAGTATTTATTTTAGTCAAAATCAATCTATTGTATACAAAAAACAACATTTGCCTACATACGGTGTATTTGAAGAAGCAAGATTCTTTTTTAGCGGGAGTGAATCGAGTGTGTTTGATACACGTTTTGGAAAGACGAGTATGTTTATTTGTGAAGATATGTTTAGCGGAGATGTTTTAAATTTTATCGCTACTCAAAAGCCGGATTTAATTTTGGTATTAGCCAATTCTCCAGCACGCGAATTTAGAGATGATGATTTGTTGATTCAGGATAACTGGTATTCTATCCTCAAAACATCATCTATCTTAAGTGGTGGGTATACGTTGTTCGCAAATAGGGTTGGTTTCGAAGATGGACTGGGATTTTGGGGAGGTAGTTGTGTAATCACTCCAAAAGGAGAGATTGAAAAACAAGCTAAATTATTTGAGATAGACAGCATCTCAACCCAGCTTGACAAAAAGCTGTCATTAACACAAAAATATTATTTGAGGAAAGAGTGATCTCTTATCCTCCCGCTACAGTAGCTTGATTTGGATTATCAGCAGCTCTGTCAATAAGACATTTTAAAACTACGTCTTTATCCGGTGAATGCTTCATTTTTCTTCTTACCCATCTTTTAAGTTGCTTCATTGTCTTAATAGATGGATCTGGTGTGTGGTATTTTTGCATAAGTTCTTGGCATGTTGCAGATAACGCAAAACTCCCAGCCAACAATAACATTATTATATATCTCATAACCCCCTCCTTTTAGAATCTTAAATCATAAGTAGCATAAATATCTCTGTAATAATCATCTGTGGCCTCTGGCGTTCCGTCTGGTGCATAGTATGTTCCACTTCCTTTGTAATCATAATCTACATACAAATATCCGACTCTGATATATTGATACAAGTCAAGATTGTAAATAGCATAAAAATCATGCACATCACCTCTAGTTGCTAATTTGTTTGACGGATCTACTAGATTTGATGAGAAACTAAACCAATATCTTGAACCATGGTTAAATTCATATCCCAATTTGAAATTGTTTTTCACATCATATCTGGCACCAATTTGATATGCGTATCCGTTTTTAGCCAACAATTTAATCGGTTCATACGTTCCATTTCCATCATAATCTCCCATACCTACTACTCCGTTTGATTGCGGATGAGCGTATGCTAATGATACAAAATAGTTCAACTTAGTCCCAAAAGCGTTGTAATTTTCAAAGTATAATCCCAAATGAGAGTAATCCCCGATATTTGTCATACCACCGGTTGTGCTACCAGCTACAAATCCTGTGGATCTAACAGCACTAAAAATTAATAAATTTCTACCCATACCATCAATCGGCAAACTTCCCTCAGCAAATGCTCCATACACATCCAAATCATCAAGACCGTTATTATCAGCAGTCCATCCATAATATGCATCGTTGTATTGATACCCTTTACCATAAGCCAATCTTGTAGTAAGTTTCGATGCTTTATAAGTAAATACTATCCCATCAGCAGCACCATTGAATAATAACGCCGGATAAGTTGATTTTCTTGGAGTATCGTATTTTAGATTCATCCCCGGACCATCACTACTTGGCTGACGACCGATTGTCACGATAAGATTTGGCGTAATTTTATAATCCACATACGCTCTCTCTACAAACAACGCACTAGTCGAATCTGCTCTACCTTGCACACTATCATACTCGCTTTGCACAACAGACCCACCAGACCATGCTTTAGTCATCATCAATCTACCGGTAAATTTAGTTTTGTCGTTGATTTTTGATTCCATGTTCAATTTTAAAGACATATTCCATTTGTTGGTATTTGAGAAATGTTCTCCATCTCTTTGACCAGAGTAGTTACCTACTGTCGTCTCCAATTCTCCAGACCATTTGATTTTGTTTAGACCGGCTTGAAATTCGTTCTCATCCGCTCTATCATACAATTCATCTAACTGTTCTTGAGTATCTTTTTGAAATGATTCAAGTTTTTGCTGTAATTGTTGGATTTTTTGTAACAATTCTTTCTTGCTTAGATCTTTCGCACTAGAGACACTTATACTCATCATGCTACATACTACAACCGATAATACTTTTTTCATCATACCTCCTTATAGCTGAATTACAGACATTTTTTCTTCTAATTCTGTAATTTTTGTTCTTAAATTATTTAACTTCTCAGTAATTGTATCAGAAAAATGTTTATTTGCATAGGAAATTCTATCGATTTGTTCTACATTTTTCAAAATCCCATCAGTCAAGTCTATCGTTCCTCTAATAATCTCGATAAATTCATTCATCACTTCCGTAGTGTGTTGCATAGTATTGGTGAAGGTTTGGATTTGTTGTGATGAAGTATCAAGATTTTCTCTTAACACTTCCACTTCTTCATTGGTTTCATCGTTTTGAGTCTTAATCTCAAAAATATTGCTAGAGATGATTTGGATAATAGATTGGATCTCTTTTAGTGATTCTTGAGTTTTGATTGCCAATTTCCTAATCTCATCGGCAACTACCGCAAATCCTCTACCATGCTCTCCCGCTCTTGCTGCTTCTACCGCTGCATTTAGAGCTAGGAGATTGGTTCCATCTGCAATTTCATTGATTACTTTGACGATTTTTTGGATGCTTCTGTTGTTGTTATCTAGCTGAGCAATAACTTCATTAAACGCCTCTTGTCTATGCACTAAATGCCCCATCTTATCGGTAGTTTGATGGATATTATCTACCATTGCAGCTAACGCTTGAGTAAGAGTAGCAATGTTTGTCTCAACGCTTGAGATGTTGTTTTGTGATTGTTGAAGATTGGATACTATCTTTTTGGAATTTCCATTAGTTGAGACAATCATCTCTTGGAGCAATTCCGCACTCTCTAGTAAACTTTGTGAGATATGATCAAGCTCTACTACGTTGGTATTGTTAGTGTGAATACTATCAACTGTCTCTTTTACAATCGATTCTATTTGCTCAATTAGGTAATTAAAACTATCTTTTATCTGTTTTGTTTCTTTGAATTTAAACTGTGTTATGAGTTTATTAAAGTAGATACGATTATCTTTAGTAGCACTTGATATGTGAGCGGTCATATCACTCAATTCAGCAGTAATCTTACGAGATATCACAAATAAGATACCTACACTCACGAAAATCACGAAAATAATCACGTAATTCACTATAGAAATAGTGTGTAGTGTATTTGATAATTCAACCGAGATTTGATTAGTTTGTTTGATGTGTGCTATTCTTGAACTGATAGTTTTAAGTAGTTTTTGATTATCATTTACTGTCTTATTGATGTTGTGGGCTAATCGTAATTGTTTCTTACCTAAAAGATCGATATTATCACTAATAGCATCTGTTTTGTCATAAAATTTATCAATTACCACACCCACGATATTTGATAAAATATGTGAAATCTCCTTGATAGTTTTAGGATCGTATGTTGTCTTGATTAACGCTAAATCTTTTTTGATAGGTTGATAAAATTGCTGAAAATCTTCTTCGTTTTTGAAAATATCCTCGTTTAGATTATGTAATACGTGAATGAAGATTTTTTTGTTTTTAGGATTATCTAAAACCAATAATTTCGCATTTAAACCATTAATAGTCTCAACCAACTCCAACAAATCTCCAAACTCATCAAAACTATCTGAAATATGCTGCAAAGTTTTATTTACTACGCCCGTATCGCGTTTGATGTTGGTAAGCAATTTATTTTGCGTTGCAATTTTCTTATCGATTGTCTGAAAAGATTGTATTACGGTCGAATTGTTGCGATTGATAAATTCTATAAAACTATCAAATTTCTGCAAAAATAACATAAAAATACCAATCAGCACTATCACTGAAACAAACATAATCGCCACTTGTGTCAACAAAACTCTATTGATAGAAAACCGTCTATCTTTCCATTTCATTTAGCATCCTTTCTTTTTAATGGGAGATATTATACCACAAAACGGCAAAAAAGTCATTGACTATAATCAAAAGACGATTTTAAACTCACTACCTTTGTTCTTTTGGCTGGTAATTTGAATATCGAAGTTATGTAGTTTTAAGATATTATTCACTATCGACAAACCAAGACCCAAAGAATTATTCCAAGTATTGCCAATTCTATAAAACTTTTTAAAAATATTGTCAAGTTCATTAGGATGTATACCAATACCTCTATCAATAATATTGATATAAGCATTCGTAACGATAACCACCACCTCATCTTCGGAATATTTAATAGCATTTTCTATCAGATTTCTAATCGCAACAGCCAGCAAAATACTGTCTGCTTGGATTAGGACGCTACTACCAAAGAGCTTAATATCTCTATCATAACTCTCCTTCAATTCATCAATCACTTCTTTGGTTATATTATACACATCCACACTTGTAAAAGATAATTTTTGAGTATTGTTATCTAGCTTGATAGCTAATCTTAACGTATCGATTAATTGAGTTAGTTTGGTGGCGTTTTTGTAGATTTTGGTAAGAAATTTTACTTGCAAAGTACGCGGCAAATCATCATCTAATAATGTTTGGGTATAACCATTGATAATAGTAATAGGATTTTTAAATTCATGCGAAATAGCGGAAATAATTTCATCTTTTTGGGTGTTTAGAGTTTCTAGTTTTTTGGTGTAAATAAGGTGTTGGTTGGCTCTTTTGTCTAGCAGATGAGAGACTTTTAACAACATTTTAGTGATATCAGCAAATTCCCGCGATGTGGATGAGAGATGGGTGGATTTGTTTTTTTTGATGAGATTTTTCAAAAACAGAGCGATTGTGGAAATCTCTTGTGCTATATCATCAATCAAATGCATCATCAAAAAATAAAAAATACCCCCAACAATAATAAAAGATACCAGAATACTTGCAACCAACAATCTTTTATCCGCAATACAAAACACCTCTATTATCACTACTAACAAGAGTACAATAAAAGATAGTATAAAATTTCTAACATACACATCTTTGATACTTAACAAATCTTATATCCTTGTGCACGAATGTTTTTGATGTATTGTTTTTGATTGGTAGGATCAATTTTTTGTTTTAGACGTTTGATAGCCATATTCAACGCTTTATAACTTACATCAAAACTATTATCCCATACATTATTTAACAAATAGTCCTTGCTAAGTACGATATTTGGGTTTTTGAGAAATTCTAGTAAGAGCTTTTTTTCTAAATGTGTAAGAGGTATAAGCTCATCTTCAATATAAACTTCCGACTTGGAAATATCATAGATAATATCGCGAAACGTAAGCGTATCTAGTTTGTGTAGACGCTTAGCTAAAGCCTTGATGCGGGCTTTTAATTCAGCTAGATTAAAAGGTTTAGTGATATAATCGTCAGCCCCTTTTGCAAAACCTTCTAAAATATCTTCACTAGAATCTTTAGCACTGATATATATCACTCCAAAATCATACCCCTTTTTTAACAGATATTCTACAAATTCACTCCCTTCAATATTCGGCAAATTTCTATCCATTAGCAAAATATCCACATTGTGGTTTACCAAAAATTGCTCTACTTCACTCGTATCTTTGAAGGTATATACACGATAGTCCGATTCTAGAGTATATTTGAGTAATTCTAATATATCCTCTTGGTCATCTATGATTAATATATCCAAGTTATTCTATCCTTGTAGCCGGTTGACCTTGGAGGAAAGTAGCATCTTCATCGGTATAATAATACAAATAATCTTCATACGTCACAATATTCACCACATCAAAAAACGCATCCACATTCACAGCTTTAATCCCTTTATTGCGTAAATAATCAATACTTCGAATATCATTTACCAAAAATACAAAATTATCTATATTATGTGATTTTACGTAATCAAGCACCTTATCTATTTTACTAAAATCATAATCTCTAGTATCTACATAAATATAATTCATCTGCTTTCCTTAAATTCTTTGATTTTATTTAATGCTTCTTTGGTGTTTACTTCATCATACACAAGAGCGATCCTTACATATCCTTGCCCTATACCATCTCTACCCATAAAACTCCCCGGCATTACTTTTACACCTTTTTGAGTCCACAAACTTTTGGTGAAATCTATATCATCATCAACTTCCATCCAAATATAAAAAGTCGCATCCGGTCTTTTGATACCTAAAATTTCCTCGGCTAATTTGAAGTTGTTGGTATATTGTCTTCTAAATACTTCTACGTGAGTATCCTCACTCCAAGCAAGTGCTGATGCTTTTTGAAGTGGAAGGGGCGAAGCACACCCTACATATGTCCGATACAAAAGATAATCTTTTAATATCTCTTTATCACCTGCTATATATCCGCTTCTTAGACTTGGGGCACTGCTTCTTTTGGAGATTGAATTGATTGCTAATACGTTTTTGAAGCTATTATTTCCTACAATTTTACAAGCTTCTAGTATACTTGGTGGTTTGTTATCAAAATATAACTCGCTATAACACTCATCACTCAAAATCACGAAATTATCTCTAAGTGCCGCCTCCACCCACTCACAAAGACCATCTATTCCAATTACACTAGCACATGGATTATTGGGGGTATTGATGATAACTAAGTCCTCATCACCATCAAGCTGGCTTGGTGTGTTGATAAAATTATTTTCTTTTAGAAGAGCCATTCTATTGATTTTCGCACCTACGGCAATAGCAGCTCCTTCGTATATTTGATAAAAAGGATTCGGGTGGGCTATCTTTTTGGGTTGTAGGAACGATGGAAAGTTAAAAAGCACCTCCCTTGTCCCATTTACTGGCAAAATTTCATCAAAAGCAAGTGTAATATCATATCGTCTTTTAACAAAGCCTATCATACTCTCACGCAGCTCTGCAATCCCTGCCGTAGCCGGATATTTATTTAAAAATTTAGAATTATCACAAAGTGCTTCTTGAATAAACTGCGGTGTTTCAAACTGTGGCTCACCGATAGTCAAAATATACTGCTTCTTTGGTGGAGTAGTGTTATTTAGTAATTCATTTAATTTCTGGAATGGGTATTTCTCAAATCGCATCAATTTCCTTTCATCATCCAAGCACACCTCTCTTAGCAATCAAACCTCAAAACATTTAGTTATGACTGCTAGTTATGACTGCGGCTTGGCTTTGTTTACAAAGCGTAATTTTACCATAATTCCACATCAAACAGCCAACAAAAGACTTTGATAAAAGCGAGCTTTTCTATCCAAAAAATCTATCTCTTTTTGAATACTATCTTTAATTCCCAAATCACTCCCCTAAATACTCTTGAAGTGATTTTACATCAAATTCATTATTTTGTAAGAATTTAATAGATTCAATTGCGGCTTTTACCGCGGCGATGGTAGTGAAATAAGGGATATTTTCGGCTAATACATTTTGTCTGATGATTTTTGCGTCATCTTTGCTTGCTTTATTATCGCTCGTATTAATAGCCAAGCTAATTTCACCATTTTTGATTAAATCTACGATATTTGGTCTTCCTTCGCTGATTTTAAGCACTCTTTGGGCTTGGATACCTGCATCGGTTATAGCTTTGTGAGTGCCTTTGGTTGCTACGATACTAAATCCTAATTCTACCAATTCTTTTGCTATCTCACCGGCGAATTCTTTATCTATTTTTGTAAGAGAGATAAATACCTTTCCACCTTTTGGCAAGATATTTTTACAAGCCTCTTGTGCTTTGGCAAAACTCTCACCAAATGAGCTACTAATCCCCATAACTTCCCCTGTTGATTTCATCTCTGGACCTAAAATCAAGTCTGCCCCTGGGAGTTTGTTAAATGGAAATACCGCTTCTTTTACTGCTATGTGGTCTTTTAGTTTTGGTTTATACACATTTCCATCAAACTCTACTATTTGATTGTTATCATAAAAATCAAGTGCTTCTTTTAGCACTCCTTCATCTTTGTATTTTAGATTCCACATCACTCTTGTGGCTACTTTTGCCATCGGAATACCGGTAGCCTTGCTTACAAACGGCACGGTTCTACTCGCTCTTGGATTTACTTCGATAAGATATAATTCATCTCTATGAAGTGCGTATTGGATATTTAAAAGCCCTTTTACTCCAAGTTTTAGTGCGATATTTTTGGTAGTGTTTTCTATCTCTTTTAGCTTCTCATCGCTAATACTCACACTTGGTAAGCTACAAGCACTATCCCCACTATGAATACCCGCTTCTTCGATATGTTGCATAATCGCACCGATATACACCTCTTTACCATCACTAATAGCATCTACATCAAGCTCAATAGCTCTATCTAAAAATTTATCGATTAGCACCGGACTTTCGTGACTTACACTAACTGCTTCGTCCATATATTCTTTTAGTTCGTTTTCATTATAAACTATTCTCATAGCCCTTCCACCAAGCACATAACTTGGTCTAACTAATACCGGATAACCTATCTTATCCGCGATTTTAAAAGCTTCTTCTTTTGTAAATGCAGTCCCGTTTTGCGGTTGTTTGAGTTGTAATTCTTCTATAAATTCACTAAATTTTTCTCTATCTTCTGCGGTATCGATAACCTTTGCCGAAGTTCCTATAATTTTGGCTCCAATAGATGTCAGAGGTTTTGAGAGTTTAAGAGGTGTTTGCCCCCCAAAATGCACAATCACTCCATCTGGATTTTCTCTCTCAACTACATTTCTAACTCTCTCAAAATCAATCGGCTCAAAATACAATACATCACTTGTATCGTAGTCTGTTGATACGGTTTCTGGGTTGCAGTTATACATAATAGTTTTAATCCCCATATCATTTAGTGCAAATGCCGCATGCACACAACAATAATCAAACTCAATCCCTTGTCCGATTCTATTTGGTCCTCCACCGATAATTAGCACTTTTTTATCATCTTTTATGCTACTTTCTCTTAAAGGCACCTCTTTTGTAACATTTGTAGATGAATATAAATAGCTTGTAGTAGTAGCAAATTCCGCCGCACAAGTATCCACTTCATTGTAATCAAGTTCGATTTTAAGTCTTTTTCTGGCATTGTAAATGTCAGTTTCATTAAGTTGTGTATTTTCTTTTGCATTGATAAGTTTGGCTATCATTCTATCGCTAAATCCGTAAGTTTTCGCCTCTCTTAACTTATCTTCATCGCTTAAAATATCTATATCAATCTCACTTTCAAAATCCACAATATCTTTGATTTGATACAAGAACCATTTATCGATTTTATTTATATCATAAATCTCATCAATCTCTATTCCTCTTCTTAAAGCCTCTGCTACATAAAGGATTCTATTTTCATTTGCTCTTCTTAATTCTTTTATCAAAGTATCCTCATCACATTCCATTCTCTCAAATCCATCAAGTCCCGTTTCAAGCGAACAAAGGGCTTTTTGAATAGATTCTTTAAATGTCCTACCAATAGACATCACTTCCCCTACACTTTTCATAGAAGTTGTAAGAGTGCTATTTGCACTTGGGAATTTCTCAAATGTAAATCTCGGGATTTTTGTAACAATATAGTCAATTACCGGCTCAAATGATGCCGCGGTTTTTGTCATATCATTCTCAATCTCATCAAGCGTATAACCAACCGCAAGCATAGTTGCAACTTTTGCGATAGGATAACCTGTTGCTTTAGAAGCTAACGCACTACTTCTACTAACTCTTGGATTCATCTCAATTACTATCATTCTACCATTTTCTGGGTTGATAGAAAATTGAACGTTACTTCCACCCGTATCAACTCCAATTTCTCTTAAAATAGCAAAAGAAGCATCTCTCATTCTTTGGTATTCTTTGTCTGTAAGAGTAAGGGCTGGGGCTATTGTGATAGAATCTCCCGTATGCACCCCCATTGGGTCAAGATTTTCTATCGAACATACAATAATGCAGTTATCGGCTTTGTCTCTGATAACCTCCATTTCGTATTCTTTCCACCCAAGCATACTCTCCATTATCTCAATCTCACCTATTGGACTTGCTTCAATTCCCGTTTTTGCAAGCTCTTTAAACTCGTCCATATTATAAGCCACACCACTTCCAAGTCCTCCAAGCGTAAATGAAGCCCTGCTGATGATTGGAAATCCGATTTTTTTAGCTATTTCTACCGCCTCATCTACACTATACGCATTAAAACTCTCCGCCACTTCAAGCCCAAGTTTTAATACCGCTTCTTTAAATGCTTGTCTATCCTCACCTTTTTTTATCGCTTCTGGATTTGCTCCTAAAAATTCAACACCTTCTAATAATCCCTTCTCATACATATCCATAGCCACATTTAAGGCAGTTTGCCCTCCCATTGTAGGCAAGATAGCATCTACTTTTTCTTTTTTAATGATTTTATATACCACTTCTGGTGTGATTGGCTCTATATAAGTCTTATCCGCAAATTCCGGATCAGTCATAATAGTTGCTGGGTTTGAATTGATTAAAACTACTCTATATCCTAATTCTTTTAATGTTTTGGTAGCCTGAACCCCTGAATAATCAAATTCACAAGCTTGCCCGATAATAATCGGTCCTGAACCTATAAGTAATATTGTTTTTATATCTTCTCTTTTTGGCATTAGTATCCTTT
>JAADDX010000045.1 GCA_013153685.1 Campylobacterota bacterium
CTAAAATACACATAAGAATGTGTCACTTCAGTAAAAAACAAAAACGGTATAACAAAAGACAGTCTCAAATCGAGCGTAATAAATAACCCTATAAATAAAGGGATATACACATACAAACTACTCATCGTCGCTATGATAAAAGCAACAAGAATATCGACTAGATAGTTTTTATAAGAGATATCTCGTTGCAATTTGGAAAATGTCGACATTTTATACAATCACTCCATACTTTGTGTTCTGGGACTTGTTCTTTGGGTATTTCCACAAACCCCAACCGTTTGAAAAAATTACTCTGATACGTCAATACCAGCAAACTCTTCACACCCAAATTGCGTGCTTCTTGCTCTAGGGCATGCATAATCTGTGCACCAAAGCCTTGTTTTTGATATAAGCTATTTACCGCCAAGCTTCTAATTTCTGCTAATGTTTGAGAATAAATATGCAAAGCTCCAATTGCTATAATTTGGTTATCCTTTTTGATAACTTCATAAGAACGGATATTCGTAGCTATCTCATCTGCATCTCTTTGCAAGATTATCCCATCTTGCACAAATGGAGATAATAATTCCTGCATCAACGGAATATCTCTTAGTGTAGGTTTCATGCAAAATCCCCAAATAACAATTTATAAATTGCAGATGATGCTTCCTTAATCCCCTTTTGTTTGGTATTTGAGACAAAAATAGCATTTGGGTGGGTATTTTTTAGCTTAGATAATTCTTTTTGATTAAGTTTATCGACTTTTGTAAAGATAGTTAGTATTTGTTGGTCTGGCTTTTTGATATGATTGATATACTCATACACGTTATTATCGATATCCAAATCAACATGCCTTGCATCTCGCAACAATACAAATAGCTTGATATTGAATCTATTAGCAATAAAATAATTTAGATTCTTTTGCCATTTTTCCTGCTCTTTTTTGGATACTTTTGCATATCCAAATCCCGGCAAATCCACAAATACAGTTTTTACATCATTCTCATAAACAACCTCAAAAAAGTTTATCAATTTTGTCTTACCAGGAGTGGATGATGTCTTGGCAATCTTTTGATTGGTTAAAGCATTTAAAAAACTGCTCTTACCTACATTACTTCTACCAAGAAATGCTACTTCACTAAAGTTTGGTTGGATGGAATCTTTGATGCTTTGGGCTGATTTGATAAATTTTACACTTTTAATCTTCACGCGTGTTCCTTATTCTTTTAAAATAAACTTCAGAGGCTTATTATTATCACCAATTACGTTAGCTAAGCCGTTTTTTTTATCAATTACAACTTCTTGTCCGTATAGTTGTTGTTTTTGTTTGGTGATATGCACATGCCCACGAAAAACAAACTTTTGCTTTTTGGGAAAGTAGATCAACTCGTCACTAGAACCACGATATAATATATTGTTGTTAAATACCTTGAACCTCACGTGCCCTTTGGCAATCAATTGCTTGAGCTTTTTTGAAGGAAGAGTGTATATATAAAGTTCATCGCTTAATATAGTATCCCGTCCTTTAATTACTTTGACGTGCTTTTTGAAAGTTGCCATATTCTTGGTTTTGTTATATTCGAAAAACTTCGAAGAAATTTCCAAATTATCAGCATACAAAAACACTGCTATAAACAACACTACAAACCTCATACACTCTCCTTATTTAAAATATCTCACAATCAACTTACCGTCTTTGATAAAAACATCATGAACATTTTCATCCAAGTGGAAATTTTCTATCATCTCATCCGTAAAATTCTCAATTTCATCGATTCTATAACCCCTAAATTCTCTCATACTAAATAACACACCTATCCAAATAGCACCCATTAGCAAAATTACATAAAACAACGCGGTATATCCGTAGTGTTGTTTGATAATACCAGCTACCAAACCACCTAAAAAAATCCCACTATATTGTATCGAATTACCCAGACTCATGGCTGTGGCTTTTTCGTGTATTCTAGCAATCTTTCCTGTAAAGCTCTGTAATACCGGCTCGAGCAAATTAAATCCAAAGAAAAACAAAATAACTCCCATTACATAAAATTGCATCAAAAACGCCACCACACTACTCACCATAAACAAAGCACTCAAAATAAAAATCAATTTCCCCTTTTGTTTCTTCTCTGCCAAAATAGCACCCAAAGGCATCGCAAAAATACCAAAAATAAGTGCTGGCAGATATACCTTCCACAATTCAAATTTATCCCAACCAAGCTCATTAACAAAAATCAAAGGAGTAATCATAAAAATAATAGTCATCATCCCTTTTTGCATAAATCCCGAAAAATATATTTTTAGCAATTCGGTATTGGTTAATACTTCACGAACTCTAGCATGGCTTTTAAAATGGTGTACCACGGGGGGATTTGGGACTTTGAGATACAAGATAATAATAGAAATTACAGCAAGCAATGCTGTAACATCAAATAGCGTATTTACTCCATATTTCGCACCTATTGTAGGACCTACTATCATACTAATTCCAAAAGCTAAAGCGATAAACTGTCCCATTCTAGCAAAGATTTTGGCTCTATTCTCTTCGGTTGCTAAATCATTCAAATACGCCAAAACAACTCCACCTATCGCACCGGCACCTTGTAATAATCTACCAAAAATCAGTGTATAAATATCGTTGCTATTTGCACATACCAAACTTCCAAGTGCCAACAAAGCAAGCCCAAATGCTAAAATATGCTTTCTGCCATACTTATCGCTAAATTTCCCAAATACCACTTGCAATAACATCTGACTTAGAGCATACGCTCCAAGTGCAATACCCACCGTAGTATCATTTGCTTTATCTAAATGCATTGCATACACAGCAAGCAAAGGCATAACTATAAATAATCCCAAAAATCTAATAGCCATAATAACACTTAAATAATGCATATAAAACCTTTACGTGTTTTTGGGGTAATTATACTATATTTTTTATTAATCAGAGATTAAAAATATCAATCTTGTAGCAATTCTAAAAGACTTTGGGTATCTATGGTAGAATTATCGTATATCTCGACCAATTTTGCTTTGGTTTGTTGGAGTTGAAGAATCTTCTCTTCAATGCTATTTTTGACTACTAGCTTGTATACAAACACGTTTTTATCCTGCCCTAGTCTATGGCTTCTATCCGTGGCTTGATTTTGGGCAGCAAGATTCCACCATGGATCATAATGAATCACAGTATCCGCCTCTGTCAAATTAAGCCCAATTCCCCCAGCTTTGAGTGATATTAAAAACACGTCCGTTTGATGAGATTTGAATTGATGAATAACCTCATCCCGATTGGTAGTCTTTCCGGTAAGTACTGAATATTTAATCTTTCTTTGATCAAATTCACGCTTAATAATATCAATCATAGATGTAAATTGTGAAAAGACTAGCACTTTCCTTCCCTCACTTAACAATTCATCAATCAATTCCAAAAATAGCTCTAACTTCGCAGATGACTTGGTTTTTTTGGCAGTGGAAATATCCAACAATTGAGGATGACAGCAAATTTGTCGCAATTTCAATAAAGCATCCAATACAATAATCTGCGATTTGGCAAGTGAATTTTTAGCAATAGCATCCCTAACTTGTTTATTCATCATAACTCTAATAGATTCGTATAGTTTAATTTCCTCTTCGCTAAATTCAGCATATTTGATAATCTCTATTTTCTTTGGTAATTGAGAGAGCACTTTTTCTTTGGTTCTGCGAAGCACAAATGGTGATATTTTTTTGTGAAGGAGTTGTTGTTTGTGATAGTCATGGTATTTTTGAATAGGTGTTTGAAACACTTTCTTAAAAGTTTGCAAGCTACCAAGAAATCCTGGCATTACAAAACTAAAAATACTCCATAATTCCGATAAATTATTTTCAATAGGAGTACCGCTTAGAGCGAGTTTGTGCTTGGCTTTGAGCTTTTTGATAATCTGGGTGGATTTGGTATTTGGATTTTTGATTTTTTGAGCTTCATCAAGGATAATATACTCAAATTCATCTGTATATTTTTCGTAATCTCTAGTAACTAGCGTATATGTGGTAAATACTATATCATAATTGGAAATTTGCTTGAAATGTTTGTGTCTATCTTTGCCGTATATGGAAATATAAGATAAACTTGGAGCAAACTTTTCAACTTCCGCTTTCCAATTCCCAAGCAAAGATGTCGGCACCACAACCAAACATGGGGCGTTAAGTTTATTTTGTTGTTTGAGTAGCAATAACAAACTCAATGTTTGAATCGTCTTTCCAAGTCCCATATCATCAGCTAAAATACCACCAAATCCAAATTCTCTCAAAAACATCAACCACCCAACACCAAATTTTTGATAATCTCTTAATTCCACCATCAAACCTTTGGGTTGGTTTATTGGCTGGATACCTTGATAATTTTTTAGTTTACGGGCTAATTGCTTCAACTCATCCGTATCTTTCCACTGTATATGTTCATCAAAATTCAACAAATGTGCATCATATTTTGCAATTTTTAATCTATCTCCATTAACTTTATCAAGCAATTCAAAAATAGTCTCTAACATCGGTCTAATCTCACTCGTATTGAGAGTGACGTATTTGTGTGGAGCGTATTGGAGAGTGATAGTATCACTCAATTCATCCAGACTTTCAATGTTATTCAAAATCGGCACAAGTATCGGCAAGAGAGGGTATTGTTGTGTGCCGATATTAATCTCAAAAGCCAACGAAAACCAATCATTTTGTTTGACTGTATCTACACTAAATCCGCTAACTTCCTCAAAAGATAGATCAAAATCCACAAACTCCACAATATAAGATTGTTGCAAACTATCTATATCATCCAAAAATCTTTTCCAAACAATCAAATCTTCAGCAATAAACGTATTCTCCAAATCCTTAAAGCCATACGCACTAATTTGCTTAATAACACTATGTTCATATTCATTATCTCTTATGATATTTACCTCTCCGTTAAAAGTGTCTTTGATCGTGACCTTCTCAAAAGGATACGGTTTAATCTCATAATTATCATACATGAAAGAAAGCTGGATGTATTTGTTGGCTTGTAAAGTAAGCTTAGCTTTTGGAGGAGTATCAATAGTGGTGGTTTTGTACCCCTGAGGTGGCGTGATGTGTAGTGTTTTGCGAAATTTGTGATATATATTGATAGCTTCATGCAAATTAAGTTTACTATCTAACAACACAAAATCATCAAACGATAAACTAGATATTTCCAAAAGAGCATTTTGTCGATACAAAAAAAGCGGAGTGGTCGGTAATACGTGTTCATATTGTATATCAAATTGGATACGCAAAGCGTTGCCATCTTGTATAAAAAATAATTTTGGAGTGTGGGTTTGACATGTGATAGGCTGCAAATCTTGTGTAAAAAACCTCCCACTATGGCATAGTTTTTCTATAATTGTTGCACCCATTTGCCCTTGGATGTATTGGTTGGATTTGAGCAAATACAAAATCGCCCTATCAAGGTTGGCTAGATGGGAATATTTCTTAGTAGACAACAAAAAAAGGGGGATCTTTTTTACAATAGCAATCTCTCCTTGCATATTAGCATGGGTTGCTATATAAATATCTATCGTTGGTTTATCTGCTGCAAAAGATAAGGTATAAATCAAAAATTCATGCTGTGTATCACTCAAATCAATAACCTAATTATCTTGCATTTTGTTGATTGAGCTTAGCAAAAATTTCCTGCTTTTCTCCATACATAGCAAGCATACCTTCTCTTAATACCGCAATTCTTTCAGCTAGATTCAGCAATGATACTTTGTGTGTGATAAAAATCACGGTAGAACCTTGTTGTTTGAGCTGTAAAATAGCGTTAATTAACGCTTTTTCACCTATATCATCGAGATTGGAATTTGGCTCATCTAAAATTATGATTTTTGGTAATTGAAAAATTGCTCTTGCAAGACCGATCCTTTGTCGTTGACCTCCTGAGAGAGTCGTTCCCCCAGCGGTGATTTTGGTATTGTAACCATCTGGCATCTTAAGGATCATCTCATGCACCCCAGCAAGTTTGGCAGCTTGGATGATATCTTTGTCATCTACTTGTTTAAAACGTGCTATATTCTCGGCAATAGTTCCTTCAAATAGCTCGATATCTTGCGGTAAATATCCGATATCTTTTCCGATTTGTTCTCGATTATATTGGCTAATTTCCGCTCCATCTACTCTCACCTCACCCGAAGCAACCTTCCATACCCCAAGTAATGTCTTTGCAAAACTCGTCTTTCCAGCACCACTTGGACCAATCACACCCAAAATCGTCCCAGCTGGGATATGCATAGTCACATTTCTAAGCACTGGTGTTTTTGATAAAGGTGGGATAGTCACTACTCCTCTTAGAGTGATATCTCCTTTGATTTGAGGTAATTCTAGCTTTTGTTCTTGGAGAGGAAATTCATTTAATAATTCATTCAACTTCGCATACGAAGTTTTTGCAGCTACAAACGTCTTCCATGTAGCAACGAGTTGCGATAATGGTGCTAATGCTCTACCCAACAACACAGCCCCAGCAATAATCATCCCTGGGCTGATGTGCCCAGATATAGCCAAAATCGCCCCTACACCATACATCAAAGATGACGACATCATTCTAAACGTCTTTGACATATTTGTATATAAAGCCGATTTGGTAGAAGCTTGCGTATGCGTTAGTAAAAAGTCATAATACTTCTTTGACCATCTATCAAACAACGCATCTCTCATACCCATCGCTTCTACAACTTCAGCGTTTTTTAGCTGGTTTGAGAGGTATACTTTGGATTTGTTATTGTATTTGATAGATTCTTGCAACCCTTTTCTGGTAAAAAAGTCATTAAGCCATGTCAGTCCTACGATAATAGCCATCGCCCCTAAACCATACAATCCATACACATAATCAAACATAAACATAATCGCCAAATAGATTATAATCCACGGTACGTCAAAAAAAGATAACAACCCCGGACCTGATAGGAAAGTTTTGATGGTTTGTAGGTCTTGTATTGGTTGAGTAGTCCCTTTTGATGGATATTTTAGAGCCATTTCAAATGCTGCGTTATAGATACGTTTGTTGATTTTGGCATCTAGCTTATTACTCACTATAATCATAATTTTATTTCTGACATATTCTAGCAATCCCATGGCAATAAAAAATACCAAAATTACACCCGTTACCACAATCAAAGTATCTATACTCTTAGCCGGCATAACAATATCATACACAGCCAACATATATATCGGTGCTGCTAGTACTAATATGTTTATGAAAAAACTAAAAATACCTACTTTAATAAAAATTGAGCGAAATTCATTTAACGCTTCTCGTAATTCATCTTTTGCTTGTTTTGTCTTATTAGGAAGAACTATTTTCTGCACTTTTTATCCTTTTTTTAAACTTTGGTGAAATAATATCAAATATATGTTAACAAAAAATTAATTTTTAGACTTATTTGATAACTCTCTAACGGCAACTAACGCATCCGGATACACATCATCCGCACATTTAGACAACCACGAAGCGTCATTATAGCCACTTAATACTCCAATCGCACCAATCCCAGCAGCCTTAGCACTATCACAATCTAAGCACGTATCACCAATCATATACGCTTCATTATCCTCCTCAAAAGCCGCAAGAGCCTTTAGGATAGGTTCGCTGTGTGGTTTGGGATAAGTAACGTCTTCTCGTCCGATTAACACATCAAAATACTCCAAAACACCAAAATGCCTCATTAAATCTTTGGAATATCTAGATGTCTTGGTAGTTACTATCCCCAAAGAGGCTATGTTGTGAGCTAACATAATCGCTTCTTTAGCAAATGGCAACAAACATGTCTTTTGCAAGGAAATAAGTCTGTAGTGTTGTTTGTAAGCATCTACTAATTTCCACTTATCTTGCTGATCAACACCCAATCTTACAAACATCTCATCAAGAGGCAAACCAATTAACGACGTAATATCATCATTAGGCGGGACTTGCATACCATATTGCCGAAATGCGATACCAAAACTCTCCAAAATCGCTTCAGTAGAATCGATCAAAGTGCCGTCTAAATCAAATAAAATAATCATAACTTCACCTGCCCTATTTGTTTGTATAAGTCATAATAGTATTTTACAAAATCTTGAATAACTGGATTTTTGGGCAGATAGACTTGTTGTTTGTAGATATATTTATCCAAAAAGCCTCTTGGATTGGCTTTGGGTATGTAGTAGTTATAAGCCAAGTCCAAATATGCGTTTTTATACCATTCTTTGAGTTTGCGATAATTTGCTGTGTTGATAGATAATTTATCATCAAAAGATAAAATCTCACAATCAAACAAGGCATTAAGATGAATTAACCCCTCAATGTAATACGGCAATACTTCACTCACCTCTTGCCATGCAATCAAACTCACGCTGCGTTTAATAATATCATCTAGTATATATGGTGCGATGTTCTCATCTTCGTTATCAAAAAATGCCATCAAACCGCCGGTAGTAGCCTTAAATTCTTCTACATTTTTAAAATCACCAGTAACATTCATACGACTCTCAGTATCGTTATCAAGCCACAAAATATGCCCAAACTCATGTCCAATAGTCACTACATCATATACCCTATGCCATTTATCCTCATCTTCTAACAAATCATAATATCGTTGCATAAATGCAACACCAAATACTTCAAATGGTAATTTCATCTTGGGTTTGGCTTTGCTATCTTGTAATATCTTATCAGCAAATGCGAATATTTTTTTGCCTTTAAGGCTAGATGCCACTTCATCGTTTGGCACAACTTGTGCGGAAAATAAGCCATCAAATTCAGCTGCGTAAAATAACGCCGGATAGCTAATATAGAGTTGAGTATTGTTAATCTTATCAAGTGCGAATGATAAAGTTTTGGGATGAGTGTTGTATTTTTGATACATGGCGATGATGTTTTGTTTGATTTGGCTATTTCTATGGGGATTTTGTACTCTTATATCAAGCTCAAGTGCGACAGCCTTACGGATATGATCTTCATAATATTCCAAAGGATGTCCCATTTGGATCGGGGATTTGATATCCATCCACGCTATATCAACTTCACTCCATTTTGAGACTAACAAATCTCTATCATCACATAATAATGCTTCTTTGATTTTTGTAAGATAACTAATCCACTCATCCTTAAATGGGTCGTTTTTATCGGCTAATTGTAACACTAAGTCATCAATTGCTTGTGTAGCATCACGCACATATTCCACAAAAAACTCGCTATAGCACTTCACCACAAGCTCACCCTCATCAATATCCAATACACTATAACACCTATCGGCTACCACACCATCATGCCCTTTATCAAATAGTTGATTATCTCTTAGCATCTCAAATAAAGCCTCATCTTCATACTCGTTGGTTAAATGCGTATTGATCGTATGGATAATGTGGCGTTTCCATTGCACTTGCCAATTGCTAAATATTTCCCCTATTTTATGAATCCCTACCAACAATGCAATATGAAATTCATCCAAATGAGGCTTTAAAAGCTCGATAGTCTCCTTGTGCCTTTGGAGCCAAAAATCCTTCACTTTCTCGTAAACAAACTCGAGTTTGGTAATAATCTCATCGTTTGAATAATGCTTGCGTCTTAATAAATTTACAAGTGAATCCTCTCTAAGATTAACAAAGCGTTGAGTAATAGCATATATTTCCTCTTCATTGCATTCAAGTCCAATATGAACTAAAATATCACGAAACAATTCTTCAAATTCACCAAGCGAAGTATATAAAGAGTTGATTTGATTATTTCTTTGGACTACCAAATCATATACTTTTATCAAATCCATAGACAACCCTTATACATTATGCAATTTCCCGCCAATTTTATAATACAACAACAAATTGGCAATCTCAATTGTTCTATCTGCTATTTTTTCTATTTTTCTAAATGTTTTAAGAATTTTATTAATCACGCGATACTCCACATTTAGTGTAAGTACTTTTTCTTCTATAATGTCAAATAAATCATCGGTTTTATGTTCTTCTACAATAACTTTGTTAAAAATATCTTGTAACTCGTCCTCCTCATCTACATTAATCATATCTTTAGTCAAAGTAAGTGCATTTAACATAGATACATGCAATGGATATAAGTATTCCTTAACCAATTCCAAATCCACAGTATCTTTAATCTGAATACATCCAGTTACAAAAGATTTGGTATTTGAATTGATTCTCAAAAGTTCGCCTGTAATTTTTAAATATGCTACAAAACGTCTAAGCTCTCTAGCTTCTGGAGAATAAAGAGCTAAAAATTTGATGATGTAATTTTCTATATCGTTGATTTTGGTCGACATGTTTGTAGTGTATGTCTTGGCTTGCTGGAATTGCTCATCGTTGCATTCTTTGATTGCTGTATTGATAATCTCATGTGCTTTTACCAAATTGGCAAACATCTCCTTAAGTTCATTTTTAATTTCCTCTCGTTGTTTTACATAGTTTGATAACATCTAGTCTCCTTATCCGAATTTACCGGTAATATAATCTTCAGTCATTTGTTGTTTTGGGTTGAGGAATATAGTCTCTGTTTTGTCATATTCAATCAAATCCCCCAAATACATAAACGCGGTATAATCACTAATTCTACTTGCTTGTTGCATATTGTGAGTTACAATCGCGATACTTACTTCCTCTTTTAGTTCTACTATCAATTCCTCTATGGCACTTGTGGAAATAGGATCAAGTGCACTTGTTGGTTCATCAAACAATAACACTTCTGGCTTGAGTGCTACAGCCCTTGCGATACAGAGTCTTTGTTGCTGTCCTCCTGATAAACCTCTTGCATCGTCGTTTAGTCTATCTTTTACTTCCTTAAACAACGCACTTCCTTTGAGTGCATCTTCTACTCTTTTATCTAATTCGGTCTTATCTTTAATCCCTTGCAGCTTTAATCCATAAGCAATATTATCATAAATACTCATTGGAAATGGGGTTGGTTTTTGGAAAATCATCCCCACCCTTTGTCGTAAAGCGATAAAATCATTCTCTTTTTTAATCTCTAAAATATTTTCCATTTTTTGATTTTGTAAGTTTTTTAACAAAATCTCGCCCTCATACTTATTTCCTGGATACAAGTCATGTATCCGATTCATACTTCGTAATAATGTAGATTTACCACAACCGCTTGGCCCTATTAACGCTGTGACTTTGTTTTCTAAAATAGGCAAATTTATATTCTTTAAGCTCGGTTTTGAAGCACCTTTGTAAGTAAAACTAAAGTCTTTGATATGCATTATCATTTTGTCTTCTCCTTTGTTATAAAACGCCCTAATAAGTTGATTATCAATACAAACATCGTAAGTAAGAACGCACCCGCCCATGCTATATTTACCAACTCCTCATTTGGCATGGTAGCTAGATTGTAAATAGCGACTGTAAGAGATGGAAATTCGTTATTTAAATCTGTAGTCCAAAATTCACTATTTCCACTCGTAAATAACAATGGTGCGGTCTCACCAATAATCCTCGCAAATGCTAATAAAATTCCGGTCATAATCCCGACTTTTGCGGCTTTGATAATAATATTAAAAATTACTTTATATTTCGGTGCTCCTATAGCTACTCCAGCTTCTCTTAATTCTGTTGGAACAAGACCAAGCATATCATCAGTAGTCCTCACAACAATCGGAATCATCATAATAGCAAGTGCAATCGCCCCAGCCCAACCACTAACATGCCCGATCGGATTGACTACAATAGCATACACAAACGTTCCTATAACGATACTTGGGGCTGACATCATCACATCACTTAGATTTCTGATAAATTGAGCATATTTGCTATTGTATGAATATTCTTGCAGATAAATACCAGCAATCATACCAATAGGCACCCCTATAACCACCGCAATAAGTGCCAATACAAACTGCCCAAAGAGCAAATTACGCAAACCATTATCCACTAAATCCGCAGTAAAAATATGTAAATTAATAGCACTGATACCTTTAATACTCAAAGTAATCAATATCCAAAACAAAAATCCAATCCCCAACAAAGCCGCTAGCGTTGAGAGAATTAATACAAGTTTATTAATCAGTAATCTCATTTTTTATCCCTTAAAAAATAAAATTTGGCAAAGGAAATAACTGCAAAGGAAATTATAAATAAAATCAACGCCAAGTAAAATAAAACGTTCAAACTAATCCCATTACTCTCCGCAAAGCTATTTGCTAATACCACCGGTATCGATACTGTCGGGTCTGTGAGTGATTTGGGAAATGTAAAAACACCACCTATAACAAATGCTACAGCCATAGTCTCTCCCAAAGCCCTTCCTAATGCCAAAATCATACTCCCTATAATCCCTTTTTTGGCATACGGAAATACTACATCTTTGATCACTTCAAATTTAGTAGCCCCCATTGCATATGCACTCTCTTTTAATACATTTGGGGTCGTATTCATACTATCTCTAGTAAGGGAAGCCATAAATGGAATAATCATAATAGCTAGCACAAGAGACGCCACAAGCAACGATACGCTACTACCGCCAAATACACTAGCGACCAACGGGCCAAAATAAAAAAGCCCCCACATACCGTAAATAATACTTGGAATTGCAGCTAACAATTCAATAGCTATTCCCACCGGTTTAGCGATAGATTGTGGGGCTATTTCGCTTAGAAAAATTGCAATTCCCATCGCAATAGGCACTGCAAAAAACATGGCTAGGATGGTTGTGAGAATCGTCCCTACTATAGGCACCAATCCACCGTATATCACTTTTGTATGTTTTGAAGTTTCATCAATATCAATATCATCATCCGCCGTAATCGCCTCATCAGCAGATGATGGCACTTGTGAAGCGATATCCTCGTCACTAACAGCGATATCTTCGTCATTTACCGCCACATTTTCATCCGTAGCGATATCTTCATCATTCACGGCGATATCCTCGTCACTAACAGCGATATCTTCGTCATTCACGGCGATATTATCATCTTTTGGAGTTGTTGTGGGTGTCGCTTTGGTGGCAGAGGATTTGGTAGATGGGGATACCTGAGGTTTGGTAGGTTGTGATACTTCAACCCCCCATCTTGAATCCACCAAAAATTTCAATCCATACTCCGCAATAGCCGGCTTAGCATACAAAAACAATACCACAAAAATGGATGTTAAAATCAAAAGAATCGTAGTAGCACTAATCCATGAGAGCCTCTTAAATAAAGATTCCATCCGTAGCCTTTTTTCTTTTTTTGTAATGATACCAAAAAAGGTAAAAAAATAAAATTATTTAATACCTTTTTTTGCCCAATATTCTCTTACTTGAGTTTTTACGTTTGTTGGGAGTGGAACATACCCAAGCTTGCTAGCAATTTCGTCATGATTGTATAAGTAATCAAAAAATTGGGTTACCTTTTTGTCAGTTTGAACTTTTTCTGCCGGTAACAATACAAAAGTCGCTGCTATAATCGGATAACCTTTTTGCGGATACGCAATAATTCTATAGAAATTGTTTTTGGCACTAAATCCCGCATAAGCAGCACCTTTAGCAAAATTTTGAGGTGTTGGAGCACTATATGTGCCATCAGCTGCTTGAACAACTGCCATTTTTAAGTGATTTTTTAATGCATCCGCGTAATCAACATAACCAATTGAATATGGATTTGTCTTAATTGCAGCACTCACTCCAAAATTTCCTTTACCGGCAATCCCCCTACCTTGAGCATCAGTAGGCCAACTAATCGTCTTTCTAGCACCATATTTATGTCGCCAAGTCTTGCTCATCTTACTTAGATAGTAAGTGAAGTTAAAAGTAGTCCCCGATTTGTCACTTCGGTGAACGAAGATAATTTTCTTATGAGGTAAATGAGCATTTGTTTGTGCAATCAGTGGATTATCCCAGTATTTAATCTTGCCAAGCACAATACCTTCAATAGCGGCTTGACTTAGTTTGAGGTTGCTTACGCTTGGGATGTTATAAGCCATTGCAATACCACCTACGATAGTTGGAAACATGTATAATTTGGCTTTTTTTAGGGTAGTTGGCTTGAGGGGTTTATCACTCCCCCCAAAATCCACGTGTCTTTTAGCTACTTCTTTAATTCCAGTTCCACTACCTGTTGGTGAGTAATTTACTCTATTTTGAGTCTTACTATAAAATTGTTTGATCGTTTCTTTGTATACCGGATATGGAAATGACGCACCAGTACCGTTAATAGTCCATGCCAACGCACTCACACTTAAGGCTAAAGTCATGCTTAATATCTTTTTCATCGCAATTCCTTTTTTTGTGTAATTATACACCTATAAAAGTAACAATTCATCCACAAGATTAAAAAATATCAAAAATATTATCTACCATATCCGCATCGGTAATTGCTTCATTAGCCATAACCATCGCTACATTATGGGCTTGTGTTTCGTCGTTTTTATCTGCTAAATACAATACTTCCGCCTCAGAGTCATTCCATATTCTAACTTCATAAGCTGAAGTAGCATCATCAGATGTAATTAGGTATACATTGTCATCTGTTTGATTTACATGCACACTTGTGCCTAGATTTTGGTTTTGTAAATATACTTTATCTTCACCTAAAACAAAGTCCTGTATCACCACATCTGAATAGTGATACACATACACACTATCATGTCCTCCACCTAATACAACTTGTGTATAATTATCTTTTGAATCGACATACAAAGTATCATCACCATCTCTTAGATCAATATATCTATCTTGCGATACATACCCTTCATCAACTGTGGCTGTTGATTTTACATGCACAATATCGTTTTGGTTGGTAGTAGTAAGAGATGTGGTTATTTGATTGTTGATTGTAAATGTAAGTCCATTTTCTGATTGATCTGAAAAGTTCAACGCAATATTATCTTCACTAGCATTTGCTTGAATATTGTTATTAGTAACTACTATATTCTCTACATTTGTCAAATCTTCATCAAAAATAAGAGCACCAGAGTTGTCATATACTACAGTATCCTCTCCGTTACCACCATCAACACTATATCCATCACCAGGTAACGTAACATAATCATCTCCATCACCCAATAAAACTTGAGTAACATGTGTATCTGTGGCCTTGTTTGATGGGATAATGAAATAATCTGGTGCCGATGTTGCTACTATTTGCGAAATAGTGTTGAAATCCACATTTACAAACGCATCATTTGGGATAGTAGGATTTAGCAACGTTAAAACCCCATCTGCAATTTTATAAAACGATGTAGTTACATCTGAACTGCTTGTTGAAGTACTAGAAGTTGTGCTCAAGGCACTAGGATCAATAACTCCACCATCAAGAATATCAAATACACTATTTAATTTTGTATAATCATTAACTTCCAATTTTGCTAACAATGTAGAATCGTTAATCACAGCATTTGACTCATCTTTTACATAATAGATACTCACTTCCTCTCTTGTGTCATCACTAGCATATCCAGCTCTATCATAATACACCACTAAAGCTGGATCGGAATTTGAGTTATCACCATTTAAGTCAATTGGAGTATCACTTGTTGATGTCACTTCATACACATTTCCATCTGTGCTAGCAGTTCCCACAGTCAAGGTATCTCCTAGATTAAATGCCGGCAAGTTAATAATAAGCTTATCAGCACCTATTTCAAAAGTATCAGTCTGAAAATCCACATACAATGAAGAAATATTAGGTGTTATTAAAAATACTTTATCATTTCCGCTACCTGTTTGAATCACTCCACCTGTACTAATACTGTTTGGAGAATTAGATACAAAAATCATATCATCACCATCCAAAGTAGTAGCACTATCACCGATGTTACTATTAGCTTCTCCATACAAATATACGATGTCGTTTTGATTGGTCGTGGTTATCATATTGTATTGTTGCTGGTCTGCATACACTGTGAATGCCTCACTTTGTCGTGACAAATCTATCAACCCAGCCTGATCAGTGAGTTTGATAATCTCCACATTCTGTAATTGTGAATCATCCTCAAAATCATGCAATTGCGACCAACAACTAAACACAAACGTATCTGTTCCATCTCCTCCATCTACAGTATCTAAATTGGTACCGGTAATCACATCATCTCCACCTTTAGCCAAAATAGTCTTTCCACCTACCGTACAAGAAGTTTGTGCCCAATTGATATCCTCACTCGCATCAGTCCCAACAATTGTATGAATTTTATACAAATCCACATCACTAAACGCATCCGATTCAAAATCGTATTTAGTAGCATTTTGCAAATACAATGTATCACCATCTACTCTGTATATAGTAGTATCGCTGCTATCACTATTCATTTTGTTATCTACAAAGCTATTTACAGCTTCAAATTTGTCTGTTGATGATGATAATTGTTGGGTAAGGGCTGTTACATCATCTGCACTTTTTACCTGCAATACAACATTTTGCATTGTTTGGATTTGTTGTTTAAGATTGTCTTGATTTGTGATATCGATACTATCCACATCTTCTGATATCGCCTTTGCGGCTTCTACTCTATTGATATACACTTTAGCTGCTGCTAGTGCACCTTGGAAATATTCTTCATCATATCCATTTTGCAAATAATATTCCTCATACTTTTGCGGATCATTAGGGATATCAAGGGCTACATTTACAATATCCAAAATAGCTTGTCCTAAGCTTTTGGTATGGTTATATACCGTATTAGTCCAATACTTAATACCATCTGGGTCATCATCTAACGTTTTATCAAACAATGTCTTATATACGCTAGCTATCACATTTTGAATCGAATCATAATTATTCAAATCCAAGCTAGCATAACTTGGATACATATCCTCAAGCCCATAATCATGTGTTGCTGCTACGGCACCATCAACCATTGCATTAGCTAAATCAGTCGCACTATAACCATGCTGTATAGCATCATCATACCAATAATCCACCTCCGCTTTAGTAGGTGCTCTTTGAAACATTGCTACGTATAGGTCTATTATATAATCTCTATTAATCATAGTCATCTCCTTTGTTCGTTGTAGATACTAGGTACAAGTATCTTTATTATTATTATATCACATTTTATCACAAAAGTCACTAAATCTTGTATAATTTACAAAATATACAATTTTTGCGGCAAAATAGGATGATTGAAAAAAATTATGGTATAATTCCATCTAAAAAAGGAATTTCATGACATCTACATTAATTGCACTTCAAATCATCTTGGCAGTTGTAATTACGGCTTTGGTATTGATGCAAAAATCATCATCTATAGGGCTTGGTGCTTATAGTGGTAGCAACGATTCTTTGTTTGGAGCAAAAGGTCCGGTGAATTTCTTGCAAAAAGCAACCTTTGTTATTGGGTTGTTGTTTGTAATTAATACGTTATCGTTAGTATATATCTATAATCAACAAAAAACCGAATCTGTACTTGATAAAGTGCAAATTAACAAAAACAATCCAATCCCTTCAGCCCCTGTAAAATGAGAATTTTCTTTTTTCTTCTTCCTCTGCTTTTGTTTGGGGAGGGGCATATTTTCTTGTATCATAGATTTGCGGATGATCGGCATCCATCTACTAATATTTCCACAAAAGTCTTGGAGCAACAATTTAAGTATCTCAAATCTCATGGATACAAAGTCGTAAATAGCAAAACACTCTTACAAAAGGCTCGTAATGGCGAAAATGTAGATAAACTCGTCGCTTTTCATATTGATGATAGTTTTAAATCTTTTTACAAAAATGGATTTAAAATATTCAAAAAATATCACTATCCTTTTACTTTATTTGTATATGTAGAAGGGACAGATAAACATTTTGGGGACTTTATGAGCTGGAGAGAATTGCGAGAGATAGCTAAATACGATAAAGCGGATATTCAATGTCACTCGTATGCACATCCACACTTGCCTAAACTATCAACATTACAAGTCATCGCAGATACCCAAAAAGCTCTAGAATTATTGAGAGCTCGGGCATATAAGATAGATAGTTATGCATATCCTTACGGGGAGTATGATGCTAGAATAAAAAAAATCTTAGCCCCTTTGTTTACATACATCTATAATCAAAACGCCGGCGGTATTGATAAAAATGTGGATTTCCAAGATGTCAATAGAATAGCACTCACACACAACGCAAATATTGCTAAAAAATTACAAATCAAAAACCTAAATATTCAAAATATCCATATCAAACGCACTAAAGATACTATCAAAGAAATCCGTGCTATTACTCCATATAAACAAATAGAGGTATATATTACTGGATGGGGTTGGCGGTGGATAAAAACTAAAAATCACATTTTATGCATAAAACCAAATTTTACGCTACGGAAATTTCGCAATAGAATTGTTTTTAGAGTGGGTGATAGAATTAAAACGATTCTCGTTTTACAAAAGAGTAAGCAAACCGCCTACTAGATGGAGTTTGCACACCTTAATCTACATCTTCTCTACTTCAAACTTACTTATATTTCTTTTTTCTTCATCGAAGTTTATTCCTATTAAATAAATTTCCTTATTTTCACTTAAATATTTTTCATAATATTTATTGTCTTTGATTTGAGATAATGCATCTTTATCTCCTACTTTAAATTCAATAATATAGATATAAT
>JAADDX010000068.1 GCA_013153685.1 Campylobacterota bacterium
CTCTATGTACTTTGGTGCATAAATAATTAGCTTTAAGCATAGCTTTAATAGTAATAACATCTACATCAAAAATCGTTTGTAAAATGTTAATAGCAATATCGCTCTCTATCTCTTTTTTACGCTGGTTACACAGATGTTTGATAGCTAACTTAGCTTTAGATGTAACTACCGCATCTATCCAGCTACATCTAGGGATTTCTTTGGTGTCGGTAATAATTTTGACTATATCTCCGTTTTTAAGAGTAGTAAGCAAAGAAGCTTTTTGTTTGTTGATAAATGCTTCTTTTGCTTTATTTCCTACTTCCGTATGTATAGCATACGCAAAATCCAAAGCCGTCGCCCCAAGAGGCAACGTAAATACATCAAATTTCGGCGAATATACAATAATATCCTCTCTAAATAAATCATTCTTAGCAAGCTCGTAAAAATCCTCTATCTTTTCATTCTCAAAAGTTAAGTTATTGAGCCAATTGGTATTTGGTGTAGCACTATCTAGCTTGTATTTCCAGTGAGCAGCGATACCGTATTGTGCATTTTTATCCATATCGTATGTTCTAATTTGTACTTCAATAACGTTGATTTTATGAAAAACACTTGTGTGTAGTGTCTGATATCCGTTCTCTTTGGGTATGGCAATGTAGTCTTTAAACCGTGAGATAAGCGGTCTAAAATTGAGATGAACTATCCCAAAGGCTTTGTAACAATCTAACTTTTCTTTGGTGATGATACGTATAGCCAACAGATCCAACACCTCTTCGATAGATATCCCTTTTCTTTGCATTTTGAGATAAATAGAGTAGTAATGTTTGATTCTACCTTGGATAGTAAAATCTTTTAGGTCATACTTGTTAAGCAACACTTCTACATCCGATATAAAACTATTTAATCGCAATGTCAAGTCTTCTTTGTGTTTTTTGATAAACGTATCTATTTTGGCATATTCGTGCGGGAGTAGATACTTAAAACTCAAATCTTCTAAATACTTTTTTAATGTTGCAATACCAAGCCTATGAGCTATTGGTGCGTATACGAGTATCGTTTCTTCAGCTATTCTTTTTTGTTTGTATTCTTTAAGAGCGTCAAGTGTAAGCATATTGTGCAATCTATCGCACAATTTAATAACCAATACTCTAATATCTTTAATCGAGGAAATTAGCATATTTCTAAACGTCAAAGCAGATTTTGCAAGTTTTTGATCAATCTGATTAGAAGGCAAGAGAGAGTTGGCACGGATATTGGTAATCTTGGTTAGTCCTTCTACTAGATGAGAGACTCTCACTCCGAATTTTAGAAATATATCTTTAAATTCATACTCGGTATCTTCTACCACATCATGCAATAAAGCTGCGACAATCATGTCTTCATTATCGCTAAAAAAAGAAACAATACAAGCTACCAAAATAGGGTGGATAACATACTCTTCACCACTTTTTCGAAACTGCCCTTTATGGGCTGTTATAGCAAACTCCAAAGCCTCTTTGATAACTTCGATATCAAATTCATCACACACCTCAAAAAGCAACTTCTTAGCATCCGAAGTGTGCTTAATATCTTTTATTGTATCTATTAATTGTGCAAATTCCAAAATTACTCTTTTACCTGGATTAATCCCTCTGCAATTTCCATAATTGCAATTTCTGTTGGTTGGATATTACCTTTTACTTCTATTAAGGGTTTTGCACCTTTTTCAAATTCTTCTACTCTTTTTGCAACAGCTACTGATAATAAATATCTATCAAATCCAACTTTTTCTAATGCTTTTGCGTTAATTTGTTCAATTCTCATTAAATGTCCTTTTTTGGTCGAATTATACCAAATTACATATTTTTAATCAATACATCAATATAATTACCAGCACAAATAATTGTGATATAATTGCACTTCAAAATTATAGTAAGGATAAAAAATGTCATTTCAAATCAACAATCCAAAAGCCAATCTCAAAAACGTCTTGCATGGATTTTTCTTGGCACTAGCTGTCACAGTAGCTGAACCTTCTACTATTTTACCGCTTATTGTGCATCATTTTAGCAATAGTGTAATAGCAGTAGGTATATTTGCATCTTTACTCAAAGGGGGAGCAATTGCGGTGCAATTATGGGCTGCTTTTCATGCACAAGAATATGCTAGGGTAATGCCACATATGAGAATAGTGTTCTTTTTTAGGTGGTTTAGTTGGTTTTTGATTGGTCTTAGTATATATTTCATAGGGGATAAAAACAAAACACTAACGCTTTGGTTGATAGGAATAGGGTTGTTTATGTTTAGTTTTACAGCAGGATTTGGGGCTATATATTTCAAAGAATTAATTGCCAAAGTTTTCTCCAAAGACTATCGCGGTAAAACTATGGCTAATAGACAAATTTGGAGTGCGATTGGGAGTATTTTAAGTGGAGGTGTAGCGGGGTATGTGCTAGCGAATTATCCAGCACCTTTGAATTATGCGTATTTGTTTATGGTAAGTAGTTTTTTGATGGCGATAGGGTTTGTGGCATTTGGAAGTATTGATGAACCAATCAAACAAAACACTCGACAAAAAGAGAAAAGTTTTATGCAATTTTTACAAAATGCGTTTGCTTTCTTAAAAACTGATAGAAGGCTTAGAATCCAGATTATTGTAATTTTGCTAGGATTTAGTTACCTATTGGCTTATCCGTTTGTAATCCTAAAAGCCAATCAAAGCTTCAAGCTCACTGGATGGATGGTAGGGGGATTTATCACAATCCAAATGATTGGGAGTATTATTGGTAGTTTTTTTATGTGGAGGAGAATTCATAATTATAAACTGATGTTGAGATTAAGTTTTACGTTTGCTTTGTTGGCGTTTGTGGTGGCATTGTTTGCTAATACGCCTTATATGTATGCGGTAGTATTTTTGTTGTTTGGATTTGCGACTGATGGATTTAGTATCAGCTCAATGAATCTTATTTTTGAGATAGCACCGGAAGATAAAAGACCTATCTATACGGCATTGCAATCCAATATCACCTCTGTGGGATTATTCTTTCCTATTGTAGGAGGTAGTATCATAAAATACGCGAACTACACCGTTTTGTATATCCTAACAATCTTTTTAATAGCCGTTGGATTGGTGATGACCAAAAAATTAGACCAATAATTTATCTAATTTAGCATCCTTGCTAAGAGAGCGAAATTTCCATCCTCTACTAGCTTCTTTAACCACTTTTTTATATACATCCGCAATCAACAACTCCTCCTTATCACCCAAATAATCCACAATTTCCCCATCTGGATCGGCTATAAAACTATCTCCATAAAATCGCCAATCCTGATAAGCACCAACTCTATTAGCCCTTAGGACATAGCAGTTGTTCAAAAAAGCAAAAGTTGTAAGTAAATGTCTCCATCGTTGTTTGGAATTAAATGTTGCTACACTAGGGACTACTACCAAATCCACGTTTTTTTTCTGGAAATATTGCCAAAATTCGTCAAAATGAGCCTCAAAACCGGCCATCAATCCCACGGAAATATCTTCGACTTTGAATATCAAAGGTTTGGTGCTAATCGTAGCAAAAAATTTCTTCTCATTCCAGTGGGAATAGGGCATAAAGACTTGTTGATAATAAAAACGGGTGCTTTTAGGAGAGAATCTCACAAACGCTTTATAAATTTTGTTTTGTTTAACTAGCACAATGGGAGCGATAATAGTCATCTGATAACTGCTTGCTAGTTTTTTAAATAAGTTTAATTGATGGAGAGATTGTTGTTTGATAAAGCTAATAGGCATTTTCTCCAATTCTTTGAAAAATAGATTTAAAACATATTCCCCAATGACTACAAGTTTCACTTTCTTAGCACGCAAAATCGA
>JAADDX010000084.1 GCA_013153685.1 Campylobacterota bacterium
CAAAAAGAGGAATTTCAAAATCTCGGTGTTATAGGTGATTTTAAAAACCCTTATAAAACTATGGATTTTAAATTTGAAGCAAATATTTATAAAGAGCTTACAAAAATCGCTAAAAGAGGACTTTTGGTTGAGAGAAGTAAGCCGGTATTTTGGTGTATGCACGACAAAACGGCATTAGCAGAAGCAGAAGTAGAATATGAGGATAAAGAGGATTATTCTATTTATGTGGCATTTGATTTGGATGAAGATAGCCTTAAAAAGCTTGGAGTTGATAAAGCAAGTATCGTGATTTGGACTACTACTCCTTGGACGCTTCCAGCGAATATGGGGATTAGTTTAAGCCCAGATGAGGAATATGCTTTAAGTGAGGATAACAAAATCGTAGCACTTCCACTATATGATGAATTAAAAGAAGCGGGAGTTGTAAGCGGTGAAGTTAAGAAAAAATTTAAAGCACAAGAGCTTGAAAAGCTTGTAGCCAAAAATCCATTAAATAATAGAGATAGTATTATCCTTTTAGGAAATCATGTAACGATGGATGGTGGGACAGGTTGTGTTCATACTGCCCCTGGACATGGTGAAGAGGATTATAAAGTATGGTTAAGATATGGTTATACAGAAGTAATTCAGCCAGTAGATGAGAAGGGTTGTTATTCGCCAATTATTAAAAATGAGAAGTTATTGCCAGATGAGTTTGAAGGGCAATTTATCTACAAAGCACAAGAGCAAATTTTAGAACTATTAGGGGATAATCTTGTAAAGGTGTCTAAATTTACTCACTCATATCCACATTGTTGGAGATGTCATAATCCACTAATTTATAGAGCGACTAAACAATGGTTTGTGGCAATGGATAAGGAAGTAGATGGTGATACATTAAGAAATAGAGCTTTAAAAGAGATTAAAAACGTTAAATTTGTGCCAGAGAGCGGTAGAAATAGACTTACTTCAATGGTAGAAAATAGACCAGATTGGTGTATTTCTCGTCAAAGAGATTGGGGTGTGCCTATTGCATTTTTTAGAGACAAAAATACAGATAAAGTGATATTAGATGAGGAAGTATTAGACAATATTTACAACATTTTTAGTCAAAAAGGTGCGGATGCTTGGTATGATTTAAGCATAGCGGAGCTTTTACCAAAAAATAGCAAATATAATCCAGATGATTTAGAAAAAGTAAATGATATTTTAGATGTATGGTTTGATAGCGGTTCAACATTTGCAGCAGTGCTTCAAAGTGGAAATTATGATGCGGGAAATTATCCAGCAGATATGTATCTTGAAGGAAGTGATCAGCATAGAGGGTGGTTCCAATCTTCACTACTTGTATCAACCGCAACAAATGACAAAGCACCTTATAAATCTATCCTTACTCACGGATTTACCGTAGATGAGAAGGGTGAGAAGATGAGTAAGTCTAAAGGAAATGTAGTTTCACCACAAGATGTAAGCAAAAAATTTGGTGGAGAAATACTTAGACTTTGGGTTGCTATGAGTGATTATAAGGGTGATATTAAAATTAGTGATAATATCTTAAAACAAATCGCAGACCAATATAGAAAACTTAGAAATACTATTAGAATTTTACTTGCAAATTTAGAGGATATGAAAGAGCCAAATTATAACTTTTCAAATATTGATAAATGGATTTTGAGCGAATCTAAAAAAACATTCGATGAAGTGATAGAGCTATTTAAAAAATACGATTTTTCGAAAGCTTTTAATATCTTAAATAACTTTATCGTAAATGAATTGAGTGCCATTTATATCGATGTTACAAAAGATAGAATGTATTGTGAAGCAGCAAATTCAGACAAAAGAAGAGCTACTCAAACTGCTATGTGTATGATAGCAAAAAGACTTATTATTATCATCGCACCGGTGCTTACATACACAGCAGATGAAGCGATTAGTCATGCACCGCAAATTCTAAAAAAAGATAGTATTTTTGATTATGAATATCAGCAATTCAAAAGCTTTGATTTGACACACAATATTAGTGATAAAGTATTGGAAATTAGAAGAAGATTTGGAGAAATTGTCGATAACCTCAAAAAAGAGAAAAAAATCAAATCAACACTTGAATTGGTTATTTCTACAAGTGATGCTGATTTGTATGATGATGATATTAGAGATTTCTTTGTTGTAAGTGAGATTAGTGATGACGATTCTGGTGAGATGGTCGGTGAGATTGAATATGATGGGTTTAGCTATGAATTAAGACTTGCTTCAAAAGCAAAATGTCCAAGATGTTGGAGATATTTAAGTAAAAATGAAGAAAGCTTATGCGAGAGATGTCAAAAGGTTGTAAATGACTGAACCTATCAGTAATACTATTGTATTTGGCACTACTATTGCACTAATTGTTATGTGGATTGGTGCATGGCAGTGGCTTAAATGGTTGTCAAAAGGCTCAAAAAACAAATAAAATAGCTTTAAGCATTTGGCTTTAAGTTTATAGCTTGAAAGGATAAAAATGATTACACTAAAAGAAGCATTAGAACTTGATAAAAGTGAATTAAAAGAGATTAAAAAAGATATAAATAATTTAGCAAAAGAAAAAAAAGAAATCGGTGCTTATATAGAGCAGTTTAACGGGACTGATTTGAGTGAGAGTGGCGATGGAGTGCCTATTGCGATAAAAGATAATATTTCGGTAAAAGATTGGGAACTTACTTGTAGTAGCAAAATCCTAAAAGGATATATCGCTCCATACAATGCTACTGCTATTGAGAATTTATTAAAAGCGGGATTAAGCCCTTTTGGTAGAACGAATATGGATGAATTTGCAATGGGAAGCACAACTGCTACAAGTCAATACGGAAAGACTCTAAATCCACTTGATACAAGTAAAGTCCCAGGAGGAAGTAGTGGTGGTAGTGCAGCAGCGGTAGCAGCAGGACTTGCCATAGCAGCCCTTGGAAGTGATACAGGTGGAAGTATTCGCCAACCAGCAGCATTTTGTGGAGTTGTAGGGATGAAGCCAACTTATGGTAGAGTTAGTAGATATGGACTTGCGGCATATAGTAGTAGTTTAGACCAAATAGGACCAATTACACAAAATGTAGATGATGCAAGAATTTTATATAATATTATTGCTGGATATGACAAAAAAGATTCAACTTCTGCAAACGTGGATTATACTTCTATCGAATTTAGCGATAAAAAATTAAAAATAGCGGTAATTGATAATTATATAAATGAAGCAAATGAAGATATTAAAAATGCTATAAACGATACAATTAAAGCACTTGAAAAAGAAGGACATACGATTATCCACAAAGAACTTATGAATAACAAAATCGATATCGCAACTTATTATATCGTAGCCACAGCCGAAGCAAGTAGTAACTTATCAAGATATGATGGTATGAGATATGGAAATAGAATTGAAGGTAAAGACTTAAAAGAAACTTATGAGCTAACAAGAGCTCAATTCGGTGAGGAAGTAAAAAGAAGAATTATGCTTGGGACATTTGTATTATCAAGTGGATATTATGATGCATATTATCTAAAAGCACAGAAAGTAAGACACCTTATAAAAGAAGAATATGATAAGATTTTAAATGAAGCAGATTTAATCCTTATGCCGGTAACTCCAACTACTGCATTTGAATTTGGAGCTAAAAAAGACCCACTTGAAATGTATTTAGAAGATATTTATACAGTTAGTGTAAATTTAGCAGGAAATCCGGCTATATCAGTGCCTATTGGCAAAGATAAAAACAATATGCCAATCTCACTTCAACTAATCGGTAAGCATTTTGATGAACAAAGTGTATTTGATGGTGGAAAAGTTGTGGAGGATTTGGTAAA
>JAADDX010000041.1 GCA_013153685.1 Campylobacterota bacterium
GATTTGGGCGATGACCTTGATTTAGGTGGTGACGATGATAATGCTGCTGATGTAAGTGGTGACGATGATTTAGGTGATGATCTTGATTTGGACGATGATTTAGGCGATGATCTTGATTTAGGTGGTGATGATGATAATAATGCTGATGATGATTTAGGTGATGACCTTGAGATGGATAGTGATGTATCACAAGATGACGCTACAAATGACAATAACGATACCCAAAATTTAGATTTAACTGAAACTGACGATGTAATGATAGATGAGACGGAGCTAAATGATACATCGATATCGGATGATACCGAAGAAGAGGTAGTTAGTATCGATGAAGATGAATTGGCTCCAGAACCTCAAGAGGATATAGATACTCAAAGTGATACGATTTTAGAAGAACCTCAAGAGGATATTAGTATCGATGAAGATGATTTAAATTTAGAAAATGGAGATGACATGGAAAAAGAACTAGAATTAAATGACGACTTAGATGATACACTTGATATAGAAGATGATTTAGGAAATGATATTGACGATGATTTAGAAAACGATATGGACGATGATTTGGAATTGGATGACATAGAAGATGAGCTTGCTCCGGATACGGAAGATGAATTGGATTTGGATGATGATCTAGAACTAGATCAAGCTCAGGAAGTATTAGATGAGATTGAAGATGGGGATGTGTTGGATGAGGATGAAATAGAAGATATTGAGGATGAATTACAAACCGAAGAGATGGTTGATGAATCTGATAGTGATGATTTGATGATAGATGAGGATGAATTAATGAGTAATGATGATCTCGATGATGGTGATGATCTCGATGATGGTGATGATATCGATGATAGTATAGATGATATTGAAGAGATGCTAAATCAGAAACATTCACAAGAAGCACAACAAACACAAGAAGATGCTAGTGATGAATTATCTGATGAGCTTGATGATTTGTCTGATGATATGGTAGATGATCTAGATACAACTAATGAAGCAGATGAATTATCTGATGAACTTGACGATGTTAGCGATGATCTATCTGATGATCTAGAAGCTACTGATATGGACGATGAAACAATAGACGAGCTTGATGATACAACAGGGGAGATCGAAGAAACGATAGAAGACGAGCTTGATGATACAGTAGACGATATGATTGAAGAAGAAACACAAGTCGAAGAATCAGAGGAAATAGAAGAAGAAACAAAAGAAGAAACACAAGTCGAAGAATCAGAAGAGATTGAGGAAGTGATAGATGAAGAACTTGACGCAGCAGCAGATGAGACTGCTGATGACGAAATTACTGATGACGAAATTACTGATGACGAAATTACTGATGATGAGACTGCTGATGAAGTCGTGATGGATGAGGAAATGGATGAATTAGCAGATGAAGCTATCGATGAATCAACACAAGAAACAGATGAAGAAGTAGTTGAAGAAGCAGATGAAGAAACAGATGAAGAAGTGGTTGATGATAGTGAAGATATAGAAGATGAACTTGATAGCTTGAATGAATTAGAAGTAGCACAAGCACTAGGAGAAGAGGTGGACATCCCACAAGAACAAGAAGAAGCAATAGAAGAGAATGATGAGGATGTAGAAGCTGATACAGTACAAGATGAAGAGCCAGAAGAGCAAATCACATCTAGTGATGTATCACCAAGCGAACAATCGCCAGCTCAACCGGCCTTACAAACCAACGAGCAAAAAGCACAAGCACTAAGTAGTGTCTTAAATCTCGATATCGAAGCTCTTAAAAATGCAGGAGCAACAGTAACTATTACTATCAAGTTTGATAAGGATTAAAATGAGTAGCATAGTGGTATTATCCGGACCAAGTGGCAGTGGAAAGACTAGTATTGTTAAGGAGGTGTGCCAAAGATTAGGAAGCGAGAGGACGTATTTTTCTATTTCCACTACTACGCGACCTCCGCGAGATGGTGAACAAAATGGTGTGGATTATTACTTTGTATCTAAAGATGAATTTTTAGAAGATATTGCAAATGATGAGTTTTTAGAGTGGGCGGAGGTGCATGGTAATTATTATGGCACTAGTCTCAAACCTATCAAACAAGCTTTGCAAGAAGATAAAATTGTATTTTTGGATATTGATGTGCAAGGATTTGATAGTATCAAAAAAATCTACCCTGATATCATTACATCGGTATTTGTCACTACCCCTAATAAGGAAATTTTAATCCAACGCCTACAAAAAAGGGGCACGGAGACGCAAGAGAGTCTGAAAGTGCGATTGATTAATGCCCTAAATGAAATGAAAAGAATTGGTGATTATGATTATTTGTTGATTAATGATGTATTTGAAGAGAGTGTGGAAATGTTAGAAGCTATAGCCAAAGTATCGCTACTCAAATCCAACAAACCGGATCTAAATACCTTCATAAAGGAATGGAATAAATGAAGACTAGAGTTGAGAATATAATAAAAAAACATATAAACGATGATATTATTTTACAAAAGCCCAAAAAGGAAGAATATGGGCATTTCGCTATACCGGTATTTAAGTATGCTTCCCAACAAAAACAAAACCCCATCGAGTATGCCAAGGAATTAAGTCAAGTATTTGAACAATATAAAGAATTTGAGAGTGTAGAAGCAATTGGTGGATTTGTGAATTTTAAATTGAGTGATGAATTGTTAGATGAGATGGCTAATAAAGTTTTATTCGCACAACATACTCCTCCTAAAAAATCTCAAAAAATCCTCCTTGAATATATTTCCGCCAATCCAACGGGTCCTATGCATATCGGGCATGCAAGGGGTGCTATTTATGGTGATGCTATCTTAAGGATAGGTAGATATTTGGGTTATCAAATCGATAGCGAATATTATGTAAATGATGCTGGAAATCAGATTTATTTACTTGGTTTATCGATATATTTAGCAGCACAAGAGCAGATGGGCTTGGATGTGGAATATCCGCAAGAATACTACAAAGGTGAATATATCAAAGACTTAGCCAAAAAAGCACTTGAACATTTCCCACAAGAATATTTCCACTCACAAGATTATATCGAGCAGATTGCTAATTGGGCTAAAGATGAGATGCTAGAAGTGATCAAGCAAGATATTGCCAATCTCAAAGTCACACCGTTTGATAACTGGATAAGCGAAAAAGAGCTATACAAAGATTGGTCAAGAGTTTTAGACAAACTCAAAGCAAACGATGCTGTATACCAAAAAGACGGCAAATTATGGCTTAGAAGCACTCAATACAAAGATGAGAAGGATAGAGTGGTAGTAAGAGAAGATGGTAGACCGACTTACTTAGCTGGAGATATTGTATATCATAATAACAAATTTGAGAGAGGATATGATAAGTATATCAATATTTGGGGAGCTGATCATCATGGCTATATAGCTAGAGTTAAGGCTGCTATAGAGTTTTTGGGATATGATAGCTCAAAATTGGAAGTTTTACTAGCACAGATGGTAAAACTCCTAAAAGGTGGACAGCCGTATAAGATGAGCAAGAGGGCTGGAAATTTTATTTTGGCAAGTGATGTAGTAAATGATATTGGAGCTGATGCACTTAGATTCATATTCCTTACCAAAAAAGCCGATACTCCACTAGAATTTGATATTGATGATCTAAACAAAACAGATGCGTCAAATCCGGTATTTTATGTAAATTATGCATACGCAAGAATCAATTCAATCTTTACAAATCTTAATAAAAGCTTTTTGGATACTAGAGATACTACCTTAACCAATCTTGAGCCTCATGAGAAGGATTTGTTGTTTTTTGCACTGCAATTGCCAACCCAGATAGAAGATGCTTTTGCATACAAAGAACCGCATAGAATTACCAATTTCTTGATTAATTTATCATCAAAGTTTCATAGTTTCTACAACTCAAATAAAGTTGCATCTTCACCAAGACAAGCGGAGTTACTTAAAATCCTAGCAGTGGTAGCTACTACTATCAAAGAAGCGTTAGATTTATTAGGTATTGAAGTAAAATCAAAAATGTAAGGAGAGAGTATGAATAACGCATGTGAATTACCAAGTATTGCTAAGAAAGATGAGAGATTATGTAAAATGTTGGATGATACCAAAACGATTGCTATTGTGGGTCTATCTCCCAAAGAACACAGAGATTCTAACGCGGTAGCAAGGTATTTACAATCAGAGGGATTTGAGATTATCCCCGTATATCCAAGAGAGGAGTTTATCTTAGGTCAAAAGGTATATCGCACGTTAGATGAGATTCCACAAAAGGTGGATATGGTTGTAGTATTTCGCAAAGGTAGCGACACCCCTCCAATTGCCCACAAAGCCGCACAAATAAATGCGAAGTATTTATGGCTTCAAGAAGGTGTGGTAAATGATGAAACTATGCAAATAGCTCAAGAAGCTGGTATTACAGCAGTTCAAGATAGATGTGTGATGATTGAGCATAAAAGATGCAAAAATGCTTAATTTAGAAACTATCAAAAAAGCTCATGAAAACATCCAGCCGGTAGTAAGCAAGACCCCTTTTGCTTATGCGTCTAATTTATCTCAAATGATCGGAAATGAGATTTATCTTAAGAAAGAAAATTTACAATTAACCGGTGCTTTTAAGATACGAGGAGCATTTAATAAGATAGCCAATCTAACTACCAAACAAAAAGCAAACGGTGTAATTGCGGCAAGTGCAGGTAATCATGCACAAGGAGTGGCTTATAGTGCTAGTTTTTTTGGAATTTCCGCTACGATTGTGATGCCAGAAGCAACACCGATGACTAAGATTAGTGGAGTGAAAAATTATGGCGGTGAAGTAGTGTTGTATGGAAATAATTATGATGAAGCGTATGAGCATGCTATCAAATTAGCCCAAGAATCAGACAAGACATTTATTCATCCGTTTGCCGATTATGATGTGATGGCTGGGCAAGGGACTATCGCTTTGGATATGCTAGAAGAAATTCCAGATTTGGAAGTTTTAGTAGTGCCTGTTGGAGGCGGTGGATTGATTAGTGGTATTTCCGTAGCCGCTAAGAGTATCAAAAAAGATATCAAAGTCATAGGTGTAAGTGCAAGTGGTGCTCCAGCAATGCATGATTCATTTAAAAGTGGTGTTATTCAAGATAGTGTTGGGGTGAAGACTATTGCTGATGGAATTGCTGTAAGAGATACAAATAAGATGACTTTTGATATTATTAGAAGTTATGTAGATGATATAGTAGAAGTGGATGATGAGGAAATTGCAAATGCTATTTTGTTTTTGATGGAGAAACAAAAGATTGTTGTCGAGGGTGCTGGAGCTGCACCGGTTGCGGCCTTGATGCATCACAAAATCAAATTCAACAGCCCTAAAAAAGTGGGTGTTGTGGTGAGTGGTGGAAATATAGATGTAACAATGCTTAATTTGATTATTGAAAAAGGTTTAATCAAATCTCATAGAAAAATGAAACTCATCGTGACATTGATAGATAAACCAGGTAGCTTGATGCAATTAACTCAAATCTTAAAAGATGTAAAAGCAAATATTGTCTCTATAGGATACGATAGAACTGATGTAAACTTAGCATTTGGTGATGCTAATGTGAGCGTGGCTTTGGAGACAAGGGGTTATGAGCATCAAGAAGAAATCAAAAGAGAGCTTTATAAACATGGCTTTAGATTCGTAGTGGAATAAAAATAAAGGATTGACATGATATTTACAACACCTCTAAAATCAAATTCAGTTAAGATTATGCTATTAGGAAGTGGAGAACTTGGAAAAGAAGTGGCAATCGAAGCAAATAGGCTAGGTTGTGAAGTTATTGCGGTAGATAGATATCCAAACGCTCCTGCTATGTTAGTAGCACAAAAATCTCATGTAGTAGATATGAAAAATAAAGAAGCTTTATTGGAAATTATTAGAATGGAAAAGCCGGATTATATTTTACCAGAAATTGAAGCATTGAGTATAGAGGCTTTATTTGAGGCTCAACATGAAGGCTTTAATGTAATTCCAAATGCCGAAGCGGTAAATAAAACTATGCATAGAAAAAATATTAGAGTTTTTGCTGCACAAGAACTTGGATTAAAAACAAGTAAATATCGGTTTGTAAAAAGCTTAGATGAGCTTAAAAACGCTGTAAAAGAGCTGGGAATACCTTGTGTGGTAAAACCGGTAATGAGTAGTTCAGGCCATGGACAAAGTATTATTAAAGACGAGAGTGAGATTGTTAAAGCATGGGAATTTGCTCTAGAAGATGCAAGAGGAAGTGCGGATGAGTTGATTGTAGAAGAGTTTATCAACTTTGATTATGAAATTACACTATTAACTGCTAGAAATGATAATGAGACGGTATTTTGCCCACCAATAGGGCATATTCAAAAAGATGGGGATTATATTTTTTCTTGGCAACCAATGCAAATGAGTGAAGTAGCACTTGCAAAATCGCAAGAAATTGCCAAGGCTATTACGGATGGGCTTGGTGGTAGAGGAATTTTTGGTGTGGAATTGTTTATTGCTGGTGATGAAGTATATTTTAGTGAGGTAAGCCCAAGACCGCATGATACTGGGATGGTGACTATGATTTCTCAAACCCAAAGCGAATTTGCCCTTCATATCAGAGCTGTATTAAATCTGCCTTTAGGATTTGAATTTATCAAAGAAGCCGCATCTGCCGCTCTCAAATCAAAAGTGGATAGTTACAATCCTATCTTTGAAGTGCCAGATGAAGTATTTAGCAATGATAGTAGATTTGTGGTATTTGGCAAACCGGAGAGTCATAAGGATAGAAGAATGGGTGTGTTACTTGTAAGTGGAGATAATAGCTTACAAAGAGCCAAAGATATGATTACTCAAATCCATGTAAAATAGGGATTAAAATTTCCCTATATTATAATATACAAATTCCCCTTGGCCGTAGTCTTCTACGCTAAGTCCGCAAGATGTTTCAATATCATCTCCCGCTTTATCTCTATTAATAGCCCAAAAAGACAACAACGCCATATTTTTCTCTAACACATAATCTCTTAGTAATTTAAAATCATTCTCATACCATATTTCCGTTGGAATATCATTTACCCCTATCATCGCGATTGCACCTATTTTATAAAAATACTCATTGTTAACTGGTGGCGTTGTGAGGATTGTTTTGAGGTAATTGTTGACATTTTCAATAGCTTCTTTTGAGTATTCAAACATTTTTGGAGTAGTTTTGTCGTTGGCTACATAATCTTGTGAATAATCCATTAACATCAGATTATACGAGCTAACATCTACACCTTCATCTTGGGCCAATTGCACGAGGTGTTTTACATCATCATCCCATCCGCTTGGCATTACGGGTAATGTTAGAGAAATTGTCAAGTCCGGATATATTGTTTGTAGTTTGTGTAAAACGGTAAATCTTTTGATGTTGGTATCTTCCTCATTAAGCATATCACCTTCGATATCAAAATCCAAGTGCTTGATATGGTAAGTATCGATAACTTGCTGATAAGCATGCAACAATCCATCCTCATCACACACATAAGCAAGACTGCTTTGTTGTGCACCAGCCCCACCAAAAGAAATCATCCCCTTAACTACTATATCTTTATAATCCTCCAAACTAGCCTCAAGATCCCAATCCCAGTGAGGCTCACATTTGCCGTTTGATACAACAAAAGAATACGCAAATTCACCATCAATATTTACATCACTTCCCACTGGATAAAAAGGTAAATATTGTGGAGTGATTGTGGTGGTTTGTGTGTGTGGAGTGTATAACTCTTGCTCGAGTGAAGTTTTGATATTTGTTATATCTGTAGGTGTATTTGCTTGTAATAGATTGTTGATTTGTGTATTATAATCTTTCATAAACGTTTCTAATTCATCGGTGTTATCGATATCAAGTGTTGCAAGTTTGTTAGCAATATCATCTAGCGATATGTTATTTAGCAAGGCTTGTTCTATTACAAATTTCAACGCAAGGGCTTTTTTGATGGTATTAAGATTGTCATTGGTAATTTTGTTATAATCAATGTCCAAAAATGGTGATAATTTTTGTTTTAATACCTCTTTAGTGTTATCCTTAGCAGTAGCTATTAATGTAGTAAGCGGTGATATAATGTGGGGATTTTGTGAAAAAGCAGTATAATTAACTTCGGTGTTGGTTTGTGTATTTATCCCATTAGTAACCTTGATCATATCGATATCACAGCTATTTGGGATAGTTATATTGTATGCCCCCATATCATCTGATAATGTGGTATATGATGATGTATCTTTACATATAACTTCGACATTTGCTCCCTTTCGGTAAGATGCCAATACTTCACCATTGATTGTCGTATCTGATGTGAGATTATCGGCACTTGTATTATCGCTGCTACTACCTCCACCACCACATCCAATAAGCCCTAAAATTGTCGCAATAGAGATGAGTTGTATACGCATTGTAGTCTCCTTTTTTTCGTAATTGTAGCACATTTTAGAACAAACATGCCATAAATAAGTGAGATTTTGTATGTTTTTTTATGATTTTGTGGTATAATTATAGTAGATAAAGTCTCAACAAGAAGTTTGGATAAAGGAGATACAATGACTACTATCAACACCAACAACATACTAAATAACTTACAGACCAATCTTATCAAACTATCAGCACAAAATAAAGTAGATGACAAAGATACAGCTGATAAAATATTACATGATACGCTTGAGAGTAATATCTCATCATCAACACAAGAAGTATTAAATTTCAATGACGCTGTTGGTTATATGCAAGTGGCAGATGGAGTTTTATCAAATGTTTCTGATCAGGTAGCACAGCTTAATACGTTGAGCGTTGCTAGTAAAAACGGGGCACTTAATTCAGACCAACAAGCTTCGTTACAATCACAAATGCAGGATTTATCAAGTACAATCTCACAAACACTCAATGAGACTACTTACAATTCAAAGCCGGTTTTTTCAGGTGATTTTACAACAGGAAATATGAGTATCAATCTCAACATCAACACTAATAGTTTGGATATTACAAATCAAGATTCTATCTTGGATTTTCAACAAAATATAGATTCTGTAAGAGGTGATATTAGTGCTTTTATGAATGGTGCAAATGCTAATATAGATAATCTTACGACGCAAATCACATCACAAGCAAATTCAAAGTCGAATTTTGAGGTGGATGTAGCTAAGAGTGCAAACGATATTCAAAAAGACAAATTACAACTAAACGCATCTTTACTAGCCCAAGCACACAATACCGACGTGCTTGCAAGCAAAGTGAGTAGCTTGCTTCAATGAAAGTAGCGTTGTTTGGAGGTAGTTTTGATCCGGTGCATGAAGGGCATGTTAAAATTGTCCAAAAGGCACTGCAGATAGTAGATAAAGTCATTGTAATCCCCAATTATCAAAATCCCTTCAAATCCACTTCAACTCCCCCACATCTAAGGCTCAAATGGCTTAGGAAAGCTATGGACTTTGAGGGTGTGGAGGTGAGTGATTATGAAATCAAACAAAACAAACCATGCTACACAATCGATACGGTGCGTTATTTTAAGCAGATGTATGACGAATTGTATTTTATAATAGGTGCAGATAATTTAGCCACATTACACAAATGGAGGGATATTGATAAGCTAAAAGAGTTAGTGACGTTTATTGTGGCATCACGAGATGGGATTGTGCCTAGTGGATTGTGTATTCATATAGATATTCCAATAAGCTCAAGCGAGATTAGACAAACCCTACAATCAAAATTTCTTCCACATAATATTGCAAAAGAGGTAATTAGCTACTATCGCATGCACAGAGATATGGATAAATCGGCGATTTTATGAAAATATTTTCGATTTTATCGTTTTTTAAATATATTTTTGATATAACTTCATTATAAAACTTTTAAGGAGAGGATATGTTGTATTTTAGCGATTTGCTTTTAAAATTGCAAGAATTTTGGAAAAATAAAGGTTGTAATATTGTAATGCCTTATGATATTCCAGCAGGAGCTGGAACTTTCCATCCGGATACTTTATTAAAATCACTATCTACCAAACCGTGGAGTGTGGCTTATGTAGCACCTTCAAGAAGACCGACTGATGGTAGATATGGAGAAAATCCAAATAGACTTGGGGCTTATTATCAATTTCAAGTATTAATCAAACCAAGTCCGGATAATATCCAAGAATTGTATTTAGAGAGTTTGGAATATTTAGGATTAGATACAAAAAAACATGATATTAGATTTGTAGAAGATAATTGGGAATCACCAACTCTTGGAGCTTGGGGACTTGGTTGGGAAGTGTGGCTTGATGGTATGGAAGTGACACAATTTACATATTTCCAGCAAGTAGGTGGTCTTAAATGTGATCCGGTAGCAGTGGAGATTACGTATGGGACAGAGAGACTTGCTATGTATCTTCAAGGTGTTGAAAATGTATATGATATCAAATGGAGTGAACACACTACTTATGGCGATATGTTCCAATCAAGAGAATATCAATACTCAAAATACAATTTCGAAATAGCGGATGTTAATATGTTGTTTAGATGGTTTGAGGATGCAAGTAACGAAGCTAAACGATGTTTACATGAAAAGGTAGTTTATCCAGCGTATGATTACGTAATGCTTGCTAGTCATATTTTCAACACTCTTGATGCACGCAAGGCAATCTCTGTTACGGAGAGACAAAATTACATACTCAAAATCAGAGAACTTAGCAAAGCATGTGCACAACTTTATAAAGAGTTAGAAAACTAACTCTTTAGGATCATATCAATAGGCGTATAGTATTCTTTGGTAATGCAGTGGATACTGCCGTGTTGTTTGATGAGTGTGGTAGCATCAATTGGGATAATTTTGCGGTTTGGAAATAAGTTTTTGAAGATTGTGATTGCTTCTTTGTCGCTTGGTTGGTTGTAGGTAGGTAATAATACTGCGTTATTTATGATAAGGAAATTAACATAAGTTGCTGGCAATCGTCGAGATTGGTAGTGTATTGGTTGTGGTAGTGGCAATGGGATGAGATTGTAGTTGGTTTGTTGCAATTCTTTCTCCATTTTATTTAACGCATCGTAGTGAATATCTGCACTATCGTAACATTTCATATAAACAATCGTATCTTTATTTACAAAACGTGCAAGCGTATCTATATGCGAATCGGTATCATCCCCTTCTAAAAACCCATGATTAAGCCATATTACCTTTTTAACTTTTAATGTTTTTTTAAGAAATGTCTCGATTTGTTTTTGGCTAAGAGGATAATTTCTATTTGGCTCTAGCAAACATTGCGTATTGGTTAACAATACTTCACCATTAGTATCGATACTCCCACCTTCTAAGACAAAATTAAAGCTTTTTATTTTTTTGAAAATTTTGCGTGAGATTTGATTGTCTAGATTTGCTGGATATTTCAATCCCCAACCATTAAATACGAAATCTAATAATTGAATTTTATTGTTTTTCTTAATACTAATTGCTCCAAAGTCCCTTGCCCATGTATCGTTATTGTTTACTTTTTTGAAGATGAAATTTTTGTGTTTGAAGTGTTTAATTGATTTTTTATCTTGATAGCAAATCAATACTTTTTGATATTTGGCAATCGCATAAGCAATTTCTCTAAAAGTTTGCAATGCCTCTTTTAAACAACAACTCCAATCCGTGTTTTTATGCGGCAAGACGAGCTGGATAAACGTTTGTTTGTGCCATTGTGGGATTAAGTAGCTCATAATTCTCCTTTTTTGATAAAATTGTATCAAAATTTATATATCAAAAAACATTTGTTGAGTTGTTAAATCATCAAAATTGTGATATAATTCGTAAACTCGTTTGAGTTTATAACAATACAAGGAAATTTATGACATTTAAAGATTTTAATTTAAACCCAAAACTCCAAAAGGCTATCGAAGTAGCTGAGTTTACTACCCCAAGCCCTATTCAAGAATTAGCAATTCCTGTGATTTTGCAAGGAAAAGATGTAGTAGGTCAAGCTCATACTGGGACCGGTAAAACGGCGGCTTTTGGTTTGCCAATTTTAAATATGCTTCAACACAATGGCGGTGTGGAAGCTGTGATTATAGTACCTACTAGAGAACTTGCAACGCAAGTAAGTGATGAAATATTTAGATTTGGGAGATTTATGGGGATAAATACTGCTACTGTATATGGGGGAAGCAGTTATTCAAGACAACTAAAACATATCGCAAAAGCTAGTGTGATTGTAGCTACACCGGGGAGGTTTTTGGATTTGTTAAGGGGCGGAAAGATTGATATAGCTCCGAGATTTGTAGTGTTGGATGAGGCTGATGAGATGCTTGATATGGGATTTTTAGACGATATCAAGGAAATTTTTACATTCATGCCGAGTGATAGACAAACGTTGCTATTTAGTGCAACTATGCCAGATGCTATCAAGGATTTGGCACAGAGGATTTTGCACGAGCCAGAGTTTATCACTATTACAGCAAAAGATATAACAAATACGAATATTTCGCAGAGTTATTATGTAGTAGAGGAATATGAAAGAGATGAAGCTTTGCTAAGATTGCTAGATTTCAAGAATCCACACAAGGCAATTGTGTTTTCAAGAACGAAATCGGAAGTTGATAGATTAACTACATTACTCGTATCTCAAGGGTATGCGGCTAAAGGGTTGCATGGTGATATGGAACAAAGACAACGAGAGGAGACAATTAGAGCATTTAAGAAGGATTTGGAAATCTTAGTGGCTACTGACGTTGCAGCAAGAGGTCTTGATGTAACTGATGTATCACATGTATTTAACTACCATATTCCATTTGATAGTGAGAGTTATGTCCATAGAATCGGAAGAACCGGAAGAGCTGGTAAAGAAGGGATTGCTGTATCGATTGTAACTCCAGCAGAATTCAAAAGTCTTCTAAAAATCGAAAAAACAGTAGGAAGTAAACTTGTAGCCAAAGAGATTCCTACCATCTCAGATATCAAAGAGAAGGTGAGCAATTCGTTAATTACCAAAATTGAGGAAGTGGATGTAGACCAAAATGCTATCGATTTGATAGAGAAATTAAAAGAAGAGTATGATTTATCGACAATTGTCTATAAACTAGCTACTTTATTGCAAACCCAAATCAAAGTAGAAGGAAATGAGAGAATTGGTAAATCCAAAAAGCAGATTAATAATATCAAAAAACGCTTCAAAAATGAACCATCTAAACGTAAAAGATGGACGCGATCAAGAAATCGTAGAAGTTCATCATCTTCAAATCGCAAAAGATCATAGAATATATACGCTAATAGCATCGGCTAACAAAAAATCGGTAGAATATACTCTACCTTTTTTTAGTATTAGCTTACCTTCTTTTATGAGCTCTTGTGTTTTTTCTTGGGCGTGTTTTGGTAAAATCTCCCATTCAAATCCCGCAACGGAGCGTAATCCCAATAATACTTTTTCGTACAATAAGTCTTGATGATCGAGTTTTTCTATGTGTGCAAATAAAGGATTGTTGATATATTTTTGGATGTTTTTGTGTGGGTAAAATCTTTTGTTATTTTTAAATCCCACAGCACCGGCACCAAGTCCGATATAGTTTTTTAGTTGCCAATATCCAAGATTATGTTTGCAAATACGTCCGAAATTGGAAATTTCATATTGTTTCAAAAAAGAATTAAGAAGTTTTATCATCCAAATTTCCTCTTCTTCGTCATCTTTTTTATGAGTATGATTGAATCTAGAGGATTGTTCTATGGTTAGCGAATAAGCACTTATATGATTGACTCCTAATTTATTTGCCAATAACACATCGCTCTTTAGCAAATCTTTCGTATCTATTGCTACACTATACATCAAATCTATATTTACGTTATCGAAAAATTTGTGAGCATTCGATATCGCTCTAATCGCATCTTTTCTAGAGTGACTTCTACCTAGAAATTTTAATTTCTCCTCATTAAAACTTTGCACACCAAAGCTAATCCGATTGACTCCAAGCTGTCGGATTTGTTTAATCCATTCATAATCTGCCGAATTAGGATTAGCCTCGATTGTTATCTCCGTCTTATCATCGATGTAGTCGTATATTACTTCAAATAATTGATTATACCAGCTAATATCCATAAGACTTGGTGTACCCCCTCCTATAAAGATAGATTCAAATTTATGCGGTTTTGAGGTATGTTGAAATTGCTTGATGAGTGCTTGAAGATAAGCGTCTTTAAGGTGTGTTTGTCCTTGGAAAGAGTTAAATGCACAGTAAAAACATTTAGTTTGACAAAATGGGATGTGAATGTATAACATAAAGTAACCTTTAAGATTTTTTTGGTATTTTTTTGTGTAATATATGTTAAAAAACTCGTAATTTTTGGTAAAATTATATCAAAAAATCCATATCTATCGTTGAATACCGGTTTGGTCGAACGGTAGCTGGGAGAATTTATAAAGGATATATATATGGATAAAGCTAAATATATTTGGATGAATGGTGAATTCGTAGATTGGGATAATGCGAAAGTTCATATTTTAACACATACGTTACATTACGGAAATGGGGTATTTGAGGGGACTAGAGCATATATGACCCAAAAGGGATTAGCAATTTTTAGATTAAGAGAGCACACAAAAAGACTGCTTAATAGTGCTAAAATAGTAAAGCTTGAAGTTCCTTATACTGTAGAAGAGCTAGAAAAAGCACAACTTGAATTATTAAGAAAAAACGATTTCAAATCAAACGTGTATATTAGACCTATCATATTTTTAGGATACGGAAAGATGGGGCTTTATCATATCGGAGCACCGGTAGAGACAAGTATAGCTGCTTGGGAGTGGGGTGCTTATCTTGGCGATGAAGGGCTGGAGAATGGAATTCGAGTAAAAACTTCATCAATTACCAGAAATCCGGTCACATCTACTTTTGGTAAAGCAAAAGCCGTAGCAAATTATCTCAATAGCCAAATGGCGAAGTTTGAAGCTATGGAAGCAGGGTATGAAGAGGCATTGATGTTAGATAGCGAAGGATTTGTGGCAGAAGGAAGTGGAGAGTGCTTCTTTATTGTTAGAGATGGTGTATTAATCACTCCACCAAACGATAATTCTTTAGAATCAATCACACAAGCAACAGTGCTTGAGATAGCAAAAGATTTGGGAATAGAGGTTCAAAGACGAAGAATTACTAGAGATGAGGTATATATTTGCGATGAAGCGTTCTTTACAGGAACTGCTGCGGAGATTACGCCTATTAAGGAATTAGATGCAAGAGTGATTGGAAATGGAAGTAGAGGAGAGATTACAAAACTTATTCAAGATAAATATTTTGATATAGTTTATGCTAGAGACGAAAAATACATAGATTACTTAACATTTATTTAAAAGGGGTTAGTATGTTGGATTATTTAAAAGAAGCGGTAAGACATTACTTAGAGAGTATTGAAGCGGAAATAGATGAATGCAAAGTGTTGCCACACAATGGATTTGTCGCTAAAATCACTACATCAGGTGATAAAAATTACGATATTTACGTGGTAATTCCACAAATCAAACTTGAGTATATAGCTGAATTTTGGTTTGGGGATAAGAATGATTATGAAACCGAAGATTTGGTAAAAGAGATAGCGAATTTGATTGTTGGAAATGCAAAAGTGATGGCGAAGAAGGAAAATGTGAATTTCAATATTTCCACTCCGGAATTTTTGGGTGAGTATGAAAAAATCGATTATGACGATATCTTGAAATTCAAATTCAAGCATAGATGTTTTTATATACTATTTAAAGAAAAGGAATAAGACTTGCCCGAAGAAGAAGTAGAAAATCCACAATCTACACAAGAAGAGAAGGATCACGCTGAGCAAATAATGAATATCGATAGGCTTATTCCGGATTATTCCGGATTGCTCGATATGGAAATAATTTTTGAGGCTGATTTGGGGCGTGTGGATATGACTATACGAGAGATTCTGAAGCTTGAAAAGGGTAGTGTAATTGATTTGCAAAAAGCAGCAGGTGAGAGTGTGGATGTGTATATTAACAAAAGAATTGTTGGTAAAGGCGAAGTGATGGTGTATGAGAAAAATCTCGCCATCAGATTGAATGAAGTATTGGATAGTAACGCAATTTTGTATTATCTATCAAAAGAGGGATTATGGTTAGACAGATAGTATTGCTAAGTTTGATAGTTGTGGTAAGTTTTGCTAGTAAAATTATTAATATTAGCTACTTTCCTGGCAACGCAAAAGTGGATGTGCTTTTTTCATTGGATGAACCCTTTAGAGGTAAAATTACGCAAATTAGGCCTAATGACTATAAAATTACCGGAGTGAGTATCGATAGGATAGAACAGAAAAAAATCAACGATAATCTCACTTTGATAATCTCCGATTTGGATTTAAATAGTGTGGAATTTAGGATTATTACGGATAATGTAGTCAAACTTCAAGCTTCTTTGACTGCCAAAGGATATGGTTTGAGATTGCGAGTTTTGGGTGTACAGATACACAATCAAGCTTTACCCAACCAAGCACTCGTAACACCACAATCTAAACCGATGTTTAATATGATGAATTATTTAGCGGTAATTGGTATTTTGATAGTGTTGATTATTATTTTGTTAATCCTTAAAAAACGCAACATCCAAAATTTACCAAAAGAATTTAGAGAAGATAACTATAAAGTGCTCTATCAAAGGATGATAGACCCTAAAAATAAAATTGTGTTAATAGAGGTATTTGGTAGGAGATATTTATTGCTCCTTGGAGATAAAAATAATATTTTATTGGATGATTTTAGCAAAACTCACCAAGAAGAGCTAATGGATATTTCCTCAACCAAAGGTTTTGATAAGTTATTAGAGCAAAATTTACAAGCCGGTGACGAGTTTATTCAAAAGGCTACAAGATTAAAGGATTTAGATGGAATTTAATTATGATGTAATTGTAGTTGGTGGAGGGCATGCCGGAATAGAAGCAAGTTTGAGTAGTGCAAGAATGGGTAAAAAAACTTTGCTTCTTACTATGCTTG